>NZ_JCBANA010000039.1:0-59752 GCF_059760725.1 Achromobacter sp. 1014246743 | reverse complement strand
GCCAATGAGCGGGCCCCGGGGCTTTTGTCATATCGGGTGAGTATCGATTTTGTGTCGACTATATATTTGTAATATGGAATCGTGCGGCGTAGAGTGCAGGGCGTACACAGACCTATGCAAGGAGCCGCCATGACCTGGTCCGCCAAACAATATTCCGCCTTTGAAAACGAACGCACGCGCCCGGTGCGCGACCTGGTCGCCGCGCTGCCCAATGTAGCGGTCGCCAGCGCGGTCGACCTGGGTTGCGGCCCGGGCAATTCCACCGAAGTGCTGGCCAGCCGCTACCCCGAGGCGGCGGTGACCGGCATGGATAGTTCGGACGACATGGTGCAGGCCGCGCGCAAGCGCCTGCCTGGCATTGCGTTCGAGCTGGCCGATATCGAAACCTGGAACCCGCCGCAGCAGTACGACGTGATCCTGGCCAACGCCGCGCTGCAATGGGTGCCCGACCATGCGACGCTGTACCCGCGCCTGGTCAGCAAGCTGGCCCCGGGCGGCAGCCTGGCGGTGCAGACGCCGGACAACCTGGAAGAGCCCGCCCACCGGCTGGCGCGCCAGGTGGCGGCCGATGGCCCCTGGGCCGCCAAGATCGGCACGGTCAAGCATCCGCCGCGGCACAGCGCGGCCTGGTACTACGAATTGCTCAAGCCGCATTGCGGCCGGCTGGACGTCTGGCGCACGACCTACATGCACCCGCTGGCGGGCGCGCAGGCGGTGGTGGAATGGTTCAAGGGCACGGCGCTGCGGCCCTACCTGAACCGGCTGGACGCCGACGAGCAGGCGGCCTTCCTCGCGCGTTACCTGGACGAGATATCACGCGCCTATCCGGCGCTGGCGGACGGTACGGTGCTGCTGCCATTTCCGCGGCTGTTCCTGGTGGCGGGGCCGAAGTAGGTCCTGCCCCTACATCGCGCCGCGCTCTTCCGCCTTGTCCGAAAAATAGCGCGCGGGCGTCTGCCCCAGCGCCTTGCGGAACATGGTGATGAAGGCGCTGACCGATGCATAGCCCAGGTCTTCGGCCGTGCGCTGCACCGACACGCCCGACGACAGGCGTTGCAGTGCCATCACGATGTGCATCTGCTGGCGCCAGCGGCCGAAGCTCATGCCGACTTCCTGCTGCACCAGCCGCGCCAGTGTGCGTTCGCTCATGGCCAGCCGCCGGCCCCATTCGGCCACCGTGCTGCGATCGGCCGGATCGGCGCGCAGGGCGGCCGCGATTTCCTTCAGGCGCGGGTGGTCGGACAGCGGCAGGTGCAACTGTTCGGTGGGCAGCTGCGCCAGCAGTTCGACCAGTACGCCGGCCAGTCGGCGATTGGCCGGCTCGGCGGTGGCGGCGGGCGGCAGGTCGGCCAGGTGGGCCACCATTTCACGCACCAGCGGCGTCACGGCCAGCGTGCAGCACTGGGTGGGCAGGCCCGGCGTATCGGCCGGCACGAACAGGAAGCAGACCCGGCCGTTGTCGGTCACGCGGTTGCTGTGCGGCACGCCGCCCGGAATCCAGACCGCGCTGCCCGGGGGCACCATCCACAGGCCTTGTGGCACGAAGCTGGTGACCCCGCCCTGCAGCGACATCACCAGTTGCCCCATGCGGTGGCGGTGGGTGGGCGATTCGTGCTCGTTCTTGGCCGCGTTCACGCGCATGCCATAGGTCCATTGCTGCGGGGTGTCGGGGTCGAAGTAGGGGCTGTGCTGGTGGGGTGGGTACATGGCGCAGCGGTGCTTGGCAGAATTTAGGGATATTTTGTCATTATCTCGAAATTCAGCAGAAGCGGCATTGCTTAAGCTACTCGCCATGAATGTGCCTGCCCCCTCTCTCGCTTCCCAACGCCCCGTCTTGCTGATCGTGGGCATTCTTTTCATCGCCATGGCCTTGCGCGCGCCCTTTACCGGCATTGCGCCGCTGATCGGCCTGATCCGCGAGCAGATCGGCCTGTCGTCGTCCGCCGCCGGCATGCTTATCGCGCTGCCGCTGCTGGCATTCGCCATCGTGTCCCTGGGCGTCGCCAGCCTGGCGCGCCGCTACGGGCTGGAACGCACGCTGTTCGCGGCCTTGGTCATCATCGGCGCCGGCATCGTGCTGCGCAGCCACGGCGCCGCCTGGGCGCTGTACGCCGGCACCGCCGTCATCGGGTCCGGCATCGCCATCGGCAACGTGCTGTTGCCCAGCCTGCTCAAGCGCGACTTCCCGCAGCGCGTGGCCGGACTGACCTCGGCCTATGTGCTGACCATGAGCATCGCGGCCGGCGCCGCCTCGGCGCTGGCGGTGCCGCTGGCCAGCCTGGCGGGCGGCGACTGGCGCTTTTCGTCGCTGTGCCTGCTGGTCGTGCCGCTGGCCGGCGTGCTGCTGTGGCTGCCGCAACTGGCCAACCACACGCCGCCCGCGGCCACCACGGCGCATGCGCCGCATGGCGCCCGGCTGTGGCATTCGCCGCTGGCCTGGCAGGTGACGCTGTACCTGGGCATCAATTCCTTCGTGTTCTACGTGGCCGTGAGCTGGCTGCCGGCGATTCTTCGCGACGCGGGCTATTCGGCAGAACGCGCGGGTTCGCTGCATGGGCTGCTGCAACTGATGTCGGCGGGGCCGGCGCTGTTCCTCGCGCCGGTGGTGCGCCGCATGCAAGACCAGCGCGCCGCGGCGTTCTGCTCGGCGGGGGCGTCCTTCGTGGCGCTGACCGGCCTGATCCTGGCGCCCGCCTGGGCCGTGCTGTGGATCGTGCTGCTGGGCCTGGGCACCGGCGGCGGCATCATCCTGGGACTGATGTTCGTCGGCCTGCGCGCCAGCCACGCGCAGCAGGCGGCGGCGCTGTCGGGCATGGCGCAGTGCGTGGGCTACCTGTTCGCGGCCTGCGGCCCGGCGCTGGTCGGCGCCCTGCATGACCGGCTGGGCGATTGGTCGGTCGCGCTGGGCCTGTGCGCCGCGCTGTGCCTGGCGATGGCCGGCTGCGGGCTGCTGGCGGGCCGCGCCATCCAGATCGGGCCGTTCCGCCCGCATGGCGTGGCGGCGAAGGCCGACGCGAGCCAAGGGTAGCGATACGCACGCAGACACTTGCCCAGGACGTGGGCAGGGGCCACGCGGGAGCGGGCCCCGGGTCGATCCCGCCACCGTGCGCGGGCGGGTCTACCGCCCCATCACGGTCTGGCGCCCTGGCTGCGCCAAAGCTGCACCAGGGTGTCGGGGGCCTCGGCTTCGGGCACGTCGAACACCAGGCTGGCGGTCGAGCCATCGGCCGGATCTCTGAAGACCAATTCCACATGGAAGTAGCGCTGGTCGCCGCCTTGCGCGCCGGATTCCGGCGTGGCCCGCGGCGCCGCGCTTTGCAGCGCTTCGCAGACCTGATCGCGCAGGCCCGGCGGGCAGGTGGCCATGTCGATGCTGCGGGCGCGCGCCAAGCCGGGCAGATAGGCCAGGCCGCCTTCCCGGGTCAGGCTCACGCGCAGCGCGAGTTCAAGCGGGGGCAGGGTGATCATGGCTGCACGCCCACCGCGGCCCAGGCGCTGGCCACGGCCTTGTGAGCCGCGGTGTCGTGGCGGGTGCGGGCGATGTCGAGGGTCAGGCGCGCAAACGCCGCGAAGTCGGCATCGTGGCGCAGCCGCTTGTCGCACAGCGTCTCGTACCAGATGCGGCCGGCCACGGCCCAGGCCGGGCCGTCCAGCGCGGTGGCGGCCAGGTAGAAGGCGCGGTTGGGAATGCCGGAATTGATGTGCACGCCGCCGTTGTCGCGCGGCGTATCGACGTAGCCGCTCATGTGGGCGGGCTGCGGGTCCTTGCCCAGCATCGGGTCGTCGTAGGCCGTGCCGGGCTCGGCCATCGAGCGCAGCGCGCGCGCCTGCACCTTGGGCAGGAACAGGCCCTGGCCCACCAGCCAGTCGGCTTCGCGGGCGTTCTGGCCCAGCGCGTACTGCTTGACCAGCGCGCCGAACACGTCGCACAGCGATTCGTTCAGTGCGCCCGACTGGCCCTGGTAGGCCAGCGCCGCTTCGGTATCGATGACGCCGTGCGTGAGTTCGTGGCCGATGATGTCCACCGCGACGGTGAAGCGGTTGAAGACTTCGCCATCGCCGTCGCCGAACACCATCTGGGCGCCGTTCCAGAAGGCATTGTCGTAGTCTTCGCCGTAGTGCACGCTGCCCACCAGCGGCAGGCCGCTGGCGTCGATGGAGTCGCGGTGATAGATGTTCCAGAACAGTTTGTAGGTGGCGCCCAGGTGCGCATAGGCCTCGTCCACCGCGGCGTCGCCGCTGGCCGGCGCGCCTTCCGCGCGCACCAGCCGGCCGGGCAGGGTGGTGCCGTTGTCGGCCGTATGCACCGTGCGCTGCGGGGTGCCCGCGTCGGGATTCGGGCGGGGCTGGGCCAGGCGCGCGCGGGGCGGCTGCTCGGCCATTTCGCGCAGGCCGCGTTGTTGCTGGTCGATGATCAGGGTCTTGACCGCCGGCATGCTCACGCGCTTGTCGGCATGCTGCGCCAGGTGGTCCAGGACGTAGGGCGGGATCACGCCGATCAGCGGCGCGGACTCGGAAGGTCGGGTCATCGTCGGTCTCCGTCTGCGTGGATTGCGGATGGGGTGCCGGGCCGGGTAGCGTGCCCGGGACCATTGCTTTACGGTACCAGATGGGCCGCGCGGGCAAGTAACAGTATGCTTGCCGCTTTGCCTGCCTGAAACCTTCACATGCCAGACGCCGACTACCGCATCCGCGATCTTTCGCTGACCGACACGCACGTTGTCCTGACCCTGGCCAACGGCCGTACGCTGCATGAACCGATCCGCCGCCACATCCGGCTGGAAAAAGGCAGCCCGGCCGAGCGCGCGCAGTGGCAATTGGTGGACGACGGCCACGGCGTGGTCTGGCCGGCGCTGCTGGCGCCGTCGGCAGAAGGCATGCTGAACGTGCGCGACCTGCTGTGGGACGCGGTGTACGAGCGCGCGCTGGCCACGCTGCAGGCGGCCGAGTGGCAGCTCGACCGCTTGTCGCCGCGCGACCAGGAACTGGTGGCGTTGTGGCGCATGGAAGCCGACATCAACAACGGCGGCTTCATGCAGTTCCTGTGCAACTGGGGCGACCCCACCTGCCAACTGGCGCTGGGCGCGCTCAAGAAGATCGGGGCGGCGCGCACGCATGCCATCCTGGCGGACATGCGTGGCCTGATCGACCGCTTCGAGGAATCGCCCGAGGTGGTGCAGCTGAACGACATCTACGGCGCGATGACCGAAGACGAACAGGCGCGCCTGCAGGAACTGGACGAGGCGTATTTCGAGTACCCGGACAACCTGGCCCGGCTGGGCCTGGCGTATTACGGGGCGGCGGCGGGCTGATTCGGCCTAGCTGGCAGACGCAGCCTGCGCCTGCCGCGCGGCGTCGCCCAGCGTGCGCAGGCCGGCGGCCAGGGCGGGCGTCCAGGGACGGGCGATGTTCAGGCGCAGGCAGTGGCCGTATTTGCCCGTGGCCGAAAACAAGGTGCCCGGCGTGTACGAGATGCCCCGCGCCACCGCGTTGCGCAGCAGCGCCAGCGTGTCGGCGTGCTCGGGCAGTTCCACCCACAACCACCAGCCGCCTTCCGGGCCGCGCACGCGCGTGCCCGCCGGAAAGTGCTGGCGCACGCTGTCGCGCGCCAGCGGCACAACCGACGCCAGCCGGGTACGCAGCTTGCGCAGGTGGGCGGGCAGCTTGCCCGATTTCATGTAGTCGGCCAGCACCTGTTGCTCGAACAGGGGTGCGGCCAGCGAGTTGCTGATCTTCAGCGATTCCAGTTGGCGCTGGCGGCGCCCGCCCAGCACCCAGCCCAGGCGGAAGGCGGGCGCCAGGCTCTTGCTGCATGAGCCGCAGTAGATCACCCGACCGTCGCGGTCCCACGCTTTCACGGCCGGGGGGCGATCGGTCTTGTGGCCCAGGTCGCCGAAGGCGTCGTCTTCGATCACGGTGATGTCGTGGCGCTGCGCGATCTTCAGCAGGCGCTGCTTGGCCGCATCGGGCATGCAGTCGCCCAAGGGGTTCTGGAAGGTCGGCATGACGACGATGGCGCGCACGTCGGGCTGGTGTTCCAGCGCATATTCCAGCGCCTCCAGGCTCAGGCCCTGGCCGGGGGAGCAGGGTACCTCCAGCGCCCGCAGGCCCAGGTTCTCGATGGTTTGCAGCAGCCCGAAGTACACCGGCGATTCCACGATGACGGTGTCGCCCGGCCGCGCCACCGACCGCAGCGCGATCTGCATGGCTTCGGTGGCGCCGTTGGTGACCAGCACGTCATCCGGCGTGGCGTCGATGCCGCAGGTCGCCAGGTGGGCGATGAGTTCGGCCTTGAAGGCCGGCAGGCCGGTGCCCGACGGATAGGCGCCCAGCGCCAGCGGCTGCTGGCGCAGCTGGCGCTGGGCCAGCCGGGACAGTGCATCGCAGGGATACCACTCGGGCGCGGCGCTGGCCAGGTGCAGGGCCAGCGGCAGCGGCTGCGCGGTCAAGGCGTACAGCTGCGTCATGCGGTGCTGCAGCGACGCCAGGCGCTCGTATTCCATGCCGGCAGACGGCGCGGGCGCAGCCGCTGGCGCCGCCCTGCGGGCCTGGCGCAGCGCCTTCCAGTCGGCCACGTACATGCCCGATTTGTAGCGGGCGTCGGCGTAGCCTTCGCGTTCCAGCTGACGGTAGCAGCGCGTGGCGGTGGACACGCTGACGGCATGCGCCGCCGCGAGTTCGCGCACCGACGGCAGGCGCTCTCCCACGGGGTACTGGCCAGACCGGATGGCGGTCTTCAACCGCGCGGCAAGGACGGAATAACTGTGCTGCATGACAGATGCCGGAAGTGGATATCTGTGCAGCATAGCCTGGCGCCGGCCTGTCGTCGCGAAACGGCGTCGGCGCCCGCATGATGTGGCCTTTCCCTTGTCGCTTACCTTCGGAAGACGCACACCATGCAAGCCCGCAATTTCACGTTGTCCCGTTACCTTGAACGCATCGGCCATGACGGTCCGGTGGCGCCCGACATCGCCACCGTGGCCGCGCTGATGCGGCGCCAGCTGTTCACCGTGCCATTCGAGAACCTGGATGTGCAGGCGGGCCTCGGCGTGTCGCTGGTGCCCGAAGACATCGTCGACAAGATCCTGGAACGCGGCCGCGGCGGCTACTGCTACGAGGTCAACGGCCTGTTCGCCATGGCCTTGCAGGCGCTGGGCATCCCGTATCGCTACGTCGCGGCGCGCCCGATGTTCTACCCGGTCAAGCGGCCCAGGACCCACATGGCGCTGGTGGTGCACGCCAGCGGCGCGGACTGGCTGTGCGACCTGGGGTTCGGCAGCTACGGCATCCGCGCACCGCTGGCCTTGGCGGACCTGGACCGCGAGGTGCGCCAGGACATGGACCGCTTCATGCTGAGCCGGACGGAGGACGGCGACTTCCTGCTCAAGGCGTGGGCGGGCGGGCAATGGCAGAACCAGTACGGCTTTGATCTGTCGCCGCAGGAATGGATCGATTTCGCGCCGGCCAATTATTTGAACTCGACGCATCCGGACGCCATCTTCGTGCAGAAGCGCGTGGTGGTGCTGCACGCCGAAACCGGCCGCAGCATTCTGCTGGGCAATGCGCTGAAGGTGGTCGGCGCGGATTCGGTCGAGGAATCCACGCTGGACGAGGCGGGCGTGACCGAGGCGCTGCAAGGGCGCTTTGGCCTGGCGGTGGCGGCGCCGGCCTCATCTGACAAGATGAAACAACCGTAACTTTTCTGTCGATATTCGGGGACGGACACGCGCTAGAATCGCTGGCTTCTATCCCGGGGGGGACTGCCAGATGCGTTATTTCCTGATCTTGGTTGGGGCGGCCGTGGTCGCCTATCTGCTCGCGCGCGGCATCGCCGCCGTGCTCTCGGACCGTAAACGCAATAAATCAGAAAAGGACTCCAAGTGAAGCCGACCGACCTGCAGATCGTCAAATCCGCCAAGCCGCGCAGCCTGATGGTGGCCGTGGTCACGGGCGTGCTGTTCCTGTTGATCCTGTTCATCGCGTTCGGCTCGTGGTTCCAGGTGGACCAGGGCGAACGCGGCGTGGTGCTGCGCAACGGCAAGCTGGTGCGCGTGTCCGAACCGGGGCTGGACTTCAAGACGCCGTTCATCGACAGCGTCATGATGGTGTCGGTGCGCGACCACACCTTCGTGTTCGAGAAGCTGGAAGCCTACAGCTATGACCAGCAACCGGCCACGCTGCGCGTATCCGTCACCTACCGCGTGCCGTCCGAGCACGTGGCCGAGCTGTATTCCGAATACGGCACCATCGGCAACCTGCAGATGCGCGTTCTGGAACGCAAGACGCCCGACGCGGTCAAGAACGTATTCGGCCAGTACACCGCCGTGCGCGCCATCCAGGAACGCCAGAAGCTGGGCCTGGACGTGAACAACGCGGTGCTCAAGACCATGGAAGGCGCGCCGGTGCAGGTGGTGGGCGTGCAGATCGAGGAAGTGGGCTTCTCGCAGGCTTACGAGCATTCCATCGAACAGCGCATGCTGGCCCAGGTGCAGATCGAGACCACGCGCCAGCAGAAGGAAACGGCGATGATCAACGCCGAGATCCAGGTGGTCAAGGCCAAGGCCGAAGCCGATGCGCGCCGCCAGCAGTTCACGGCCGAAGCCGACGGCATCCGCATGCGGGGTGAGGCCGAAGCGGCGTCCATCCGCGCCAAGGCCGAGGCCCTGGCCGCCAACACCAACCTGGTCAGCCTGAACGCCGTCGAGAAATGGGATGGCGTGCTGCCGGCCACGCAGGTGCCCGGCTCGGCAATGCCGTTCATCGGCATCAAGTAGGCGCGCTGGCGCCCTGCGCGGTGGCCTGCCTGCGCCGCCGCGCGAAATCCACCACGTTCTCGCCCGGCAGCGCGCGGCTGTAGAACCAGCCTTGCACGATGATTTCGGCGCTGGATGCCAGCGCCGAAATCTGTTCCTGGGTTTCCACGCCTTCGACGATGATCTGCAGGTCCAGCGCTTCGCAAAAGCGCAGCAGGCCGCTCATGACCTGCGCGCCGCGCTCGCTGCGCTGGGCCACGACGAAGCTGCGGTCGATCTTGACCGCGTCGATCTCGAACTGGTGCAGGTAGCTCAGCGCCGAATAGCCGGTGCCGAAGTCGTCGATGTAGATGCGGCAGCCGATGCCGTGCAGGCGGCCGAAGGCCGTGTGCAGCGCCTCGGCGTCTTCCACCAGCGCGTCTTCGGTCAGTTCCACCGAGACCTGGCCACGAGCCTGCTCCAGCACCTTCACCAGCTTGTCCAGGTACGAGGCCGACGTCAGCGTGCTGCTGGTGACGTTGATGGTCAGCGGCAGCGTGAAGCCGGCCCGACGCCAGACCTGGCATTGCAGCACCGCCTGCTTGGCCACCCACAGATCCACCTCGCGCATCAGGTCCGCCTGCGCCAGCCAGCGCAGGAATTCCAGCGGCGCCTGCTGCGTGCCTTCGGGCCCGGTGGCGCGCAGCAGCGCCTCGCAACCGGTGCATAAGCCGGTGCGCAGCGACACCTGCGGCTGGTATTCCAGGTAGAAGTCGTATTCGCTGATGGTGCGGATGCGCGAGATCTCGGCGCTGCGCCGGGCGCGGTTGGCGTAGGTCGACACCACCGGATCGTGCGCGAACAGCAGGGATTCTTCCTGCAGCCGTGGGAAGGTGGTGTCGAGCGATTTGAAATAGACGGTGGCGTCGGCCTTGCGCTGGCGTTCCAGCGCGACCACGAAGGGCGCGTACATGCAGGTGCCCAGGGCGATCAGGAACACCTGCAGCACCACCCCGCCCAGGTGGCCGCCGGACCCGAGGTACGCGTTCAGCAGGACGGGCGAGGTCAGCGGCAGCGTCACGGTGGCGGGGTCCAGCCAGCCCAGCTGCACCACGGCCAGCGCGATGACGACGTTGCACACCGGCGCCAGGATGAATGGCATGAGCAGGCGCGGGTTCAGGATCAGCGGCAGGCCGAACAGCAGGATCTCGTTGACGTTCAGCAGCGATACCGGGATGCTGGCCAGCGCCAGCAGGCGCAGCGATTCGCTGCGCGAGAACACCAGAATGGCGGCCACCAGCGACAGCGTCGCGCCGGCGCCGCCGATGAAGGCGAAGGCGCCCAGCAGCGTGCTGTTCAGCGCGTACATGCCTTGGTAGCCGGCGGCGGCGCTGGCGGCGTTCAGCGAGGTGGCCTGGTCCAGCACGTCGAGGATGGGCGCCATGGCGTGATAGCCGTGGATCCCGAAGAACCAGAAGACCGAGTTCATCGCGGCGATCATCGGGCCGGTCGTGAAGGGGCTGTCCAGCGAGGCCAGGTCGACGGGGATGTTGAACTGCGCCACGCCCGGAATGCGCAGTATCGCGCTCAGGATCAGCACGATGACGGCGGCGACCAGCAGCCCCGGCACGACCATGTTCAGGGTGCCGCGTACGTTTTCGCCGATCAGGCCGTCGGGGGCCAGCCGGGTCCAGCGGCGCCGGTGCAACCAGGACAGGAGCGGCACGGTGCCCAGGGGCGAGACGATGGCGATGAACAGGGTCAGGGTGGCGGCGGCGTGGGGGTAGGGCGCGAGCAGGCCTTCGGCGATGACCACGTACGACAGGCACAGAAAGGCGGCCGGCAGGTTGGGCACGCGGTAGCGGATCGACAGCATGTAGCCGATCGACGTGCTGACCAGCATCGGCATCACCGCGTTGAGCTTGTCGTGGACGCCGGACAGCACGTCGGCCACGTGGGGCGGCAGCCCCAGATGGCGGGCGACGATGGCCAGCACCAGGAACAGCGCAGCCACCAGCAGGCAGGGCATCGTCCAGAGCAGGCCTTCGCGGATGGCACGCAGCGCGCTTGCGCCGGCCAGGGCCGCCAGCCGATCTTTCGGATAGCGCATGAAGCTCGATGTCGGCATACCGGTGTCGCCCTTAAAAGCCCGCTACCGAGGGAGGGCTGTCCCAGGGGCCGCATCGTGCCGGCGACCTGGGCTTTGTAAGAATGCTTTGCGGAATCCTAGCGCCTGAGTTCCCGCTTTAGCAATCGCGTTTCGAAAAAATCCTAGGGATTCCCCTCTGTCAAGAATTGAAAAGGCGGCGCATCGTGCGCTTATCAGGCGACAGGCAGGGCGATACGATCAATGGGAAGTCGCCGGTTTCGTGGGACGGCGGCTTCACGCAAGGGCTTTACCGAGAGGACGACAGGATGTCTCAGTTGGAGTGGGTGCCCGGCGACAAGACGCCGGAGCGGCAGGGCTATTACGAGACCAGGCTGGATACGGGCGGTACCGCGATTTCGCTGTACAGCGTGCTGGGATGGATGCCGGCCAGGGCGCCGGGCAACATGGTGAGCTGGCGTGCGCTGCCGCCGGCGGCCGAACGCGAAGAGGCCGAACGGCATATCCAGGAGCTGCGTGCGGCCCAGAGCCATGTGCCGATGGATTACTAGGACCGAATCACCAGATCAGATGCGTCTGATTTCCCTGGGGGACAGGACCGGAACGCGCGGCCCGTAGCGGGCACGGATCGCGGGCGCCAGTTGCGATAATGAGAATTATTTGTAAAATCCGCAGCGTTCCCCCCCTACGCTACCGGATCGACCCATGTCCCGCCCCGCCTCGTCCCGCCCCGGATGGCTCGCCTGCTATGACGAGCTGATCGGCGCCTGGACGCGCCGGTCGGGCAACCGGCACGACGCCGAAGACGCCGCGCACGACGCGATCGAGCATCTGCTCAAGGCGGACGGCAGCGTGGCGGCCAGGGCGCGTGGCTATCTGTTCCAGGTGGCCGGGCACCGCCTGATCGACCGCTGGCGTCGCCAGGGGCGCGAGCAGCACGTGCCGCTGGACGACCTGGCCGAAGCCGATCAACCCGCCGCGCCCGATCCCGATGCCCCGCTGCGGGCGGCGCGGCTGGCCGACGACCTGGCCCGCGTCCTGGGGGAACTGCCGCCCAAGTGCCGCCAGGCGTTCGTGCTGAACCGCATCGAAGGCTGGACCCAGGCCGAGGTGGCCACCTACATGGGGCTATCCAAGAATATGATTGAACGCTACGTCATGCGGGCGATCGAATACGTGCAGGAGCGTCTGCGCGAGCACGCGCCGTGACGCCGCCTTCCTTCACAACAGATTCGCGCCCCGACGCGGACGGCAGCCACCGATGACCGAGTCCTTTACCCGCGATGCCGACGACCCGCGCCAGCCCGCCACCGCCGCCTGGTGGTTTGCGCGCTGGCATTCGGGCGACATGACGCGCCGCGAACGCCGCGCCTTCGCGCGCTGGCGTCGCGAGCAGCCGGACGCGGCACGGGAATTCGACCGCATGCAGCAACTGGGGCAGGCGGCCGAGCGGCTGCCGCAAGACCGCGTCCAGGCCCTGCTGGGCGGATCCGTACCGGCCCGGCCCAAGGCACGCCGATGGCTGCCGTCGGCGGCACCGCTGCGCGTGGCCTTTGCCTGCGCCTTGCTGGCGCTGGTGGCCCTGGCGGGCTGGTGGAGCCTGCCAGGCGAAGCGCCGTCGTTCACCACCGTGGTGGGCGCCGACCGCGGCGAACGCAAGCAGGTCACGCTGCCCGATGGCTCGGTGCTCGAGATCAACGGCAACACGCTGGCCGAGGTCAAGTTCTACGGCGGGCGCCGCGAGGTCGAATTGCAGGGCGGCGAGATTCTCTTTTCCGTCAGCCCCGATGCCGAGCGGCCGTTCCTGGTGCGTGCCGGCAGCGGCGAGGTCCGCGTGACCGGCACGGTGTTCGATGTTCGGCGCGACGAAGACGTCGTCACGGTGCTGGTGCGGTCCGGCACGGTGGAAGTCACCGGTGGCCATTGGTGGAACCTGGGCCTGGCGGTGCTGCGCGGCGGCCATGGCATCCGCGTGCCCGGCAGCGGCGCCATCGGCGTGCCGGCGCCCGCCGACGTCGAGACGGCGCTGGCCTGGCAGACGGGGCGCGTGGTGTTCAAGAACGCGCCGTTGGCCGAGGTGGTCAGCGAGATGAACCGCTACCTGGCCACGCCGCTGCGCGTGGCCGACAGCCGGGCGGGGCGCCTGCGCGTGTCCGCCTCGTTCAGCCTGGACCGCCCCGAAGCGTTGCTGGATGCGCTGCCGGCGGTGGCGCCTGTGAAGCTGGCCCCCGCGGCCAACGGCGTGATCGAGGTGTCGGCGCGCTGACTGTTACAAATTAAGCGGACAAAACATTCAGGTTTTTCCGCCGCTGCATCGTTCCAGGCAAGAAGGCGCGTCGCGCCGCGTTCCCGCTTCGGGGACTTTCCTTCTTGCCGTTGAACCGAATCCGCAGCTGACCGTGAATCTTCCCGTCTGGCGCCCCGTGCGCGCCGCCACCCGTTTTGCCCTGTCTTCCCTGACGCTGTCGCTGGCCATGGCACTCGGTGCCAGCTCCGCCGTACAAGCCCAAACCCCACCCCAGGCCGTGGCGGTGGACATCGCCGCCATGCCGCTGGGCGATGCCTTGCTGCAATGGGCCGCGCAGACCCGCCAGCGCGTGTTCTACGCGCCCGAGGTGGTCGCGGGAGTGCGCAGCCCCGGCCTGCGCATGAGCGGCAGCCCCGAGCAATCGTTGGCCCGCCTGCTGCAAGGCACGGGCGTGGCCTATCGCTGGCAGGGCGACAGCATCATCCTGTCGCGCGACGGCGAGGTGGCCAGCCTGGCGCCGGTGACGGTGCTGGGCGCGCGCGATCCGGCCGTGACCGAGGGCACGGGGTCCTACACCACGCCGGCGACAGCGACCGCGACCGGGTTGTCGCTGTCGCTGCGCGAAACGCCGCAGTCGGTGTCGGTGGTGACGCGCCAGCGCATCGACGACCAGAACCTGCGGTCGCTGGACGAGGTGATGGGCAGTGTGGTGGGCATCCAGGTGGTGGCCGAAGACAGCGACCGCACCGATTTCTGGTCGCGCGGCTTCTACATCGACAACCTGCAGTACGACGGCGTGCCCACCACGATCGGCCTGTCGATGTACGGCGAATCCGACAACGACTCGATCATCTACGACCGCATCGAAGTGGTGCGCGGTGCCACGGGGCTGATGACCGGCGCGGGCAATCCGTCGGCGTCGATCAACCTGGTGCGCAAGCATGCCAACAGCCGTGAATTCACCGGCTCGATCAACACCGGGGTGGGCTCGTGGAACCAGTTCCGCAGTTCGGTGGACCTGAGCACGCCGCTGAACCAGGAAGGCACGGTGCGTGCACGCATGGTCGCGCTGTACCAGAAGAAGGATTCGTACATCGACCTGTACCACACCGACAAGAAGGTGTTCTACGGCGTGATCGATGCGGACCTGACGCCGTCCACCACGCTGAGCGTGGGCATGGATTCGCAGGACAAGCGGCCGCGCGGCACCACCTGGGGCAGCCTGCCGGTGGTGTTCAGCGACGGGACGCCGACCGATTGGCGCCGGTCCAGGACCACCGCGGCCGACTGGACCTATTGGCACACCACGCAGCGCACCACCTTTGCGTCGCTGTCGCATCGCTTTGACAATGACTGGGAAGCCAAGGCCGATTGGTCGCTGCGCAAAAGCAAGTACGACGCCAAGCTGCTGTACCTGTACGGCCAGCCGGACCGCGACACCGGCGAGGGCCTGGGGGCGTTGCCGGGTTACTGGAATTCGTATGCGCAGCAGACCTCGCTGAACCTGCAGGTCAAGGGGCCGTTCCAGCTGCTGGGCCGTCGCCACGAGCTGGTGCTGGGCGCCATGCGCAGCCGCTACAGCGAAGACTTCTACAGCTATGGCCGCGAGGGCGGGATGCCCGACACGGGCTCGTTCTACGACTGGGACGGCTCGTACGCGCAGCCCAACTGGACGACGACCACGCTGCGCGACACCATCACGCACCAGCGCGGCGCGTACGCCGCCGCGCGCTGGTCGCTGACCGACAGCCTGACGCTGATCACCGGCAGCCGCTATGCCACGTGGCAATCCCGCTCGCCGACCCGCGACCAGAAAGACTCGCGCCTGATTCCCTACGCGGGCGTCGTCTACGACATCAACAGCACCTATTCGGCCTACGCCAGCTATACCGACATCTTCCAGCCCCAGGATTACCGCGACCGCAGCGGCAACTACCTGGACCCGGTGCAAGGGCAGAACTACGAAGTGGGCGTCAAGGGCGAATACCTGGATGGCCGCCTCAATGCGTCGGTGGCGCTGTTCAAGGTGAAGGAAAGCAAGACCGGCGTGCCGGACCCGGGCTACCTGGTGCCGGGGTCCACCGACGGCGCCTACAAGACGGCCGATGGCGTCACCACCCGCGGTATTGAAATGGAAGTGACCGGCCAGCTGGCGCCGGGCTGGAACACGACGCTGGGCGGCACGTACTACACCAGCCGCGACGTGCACGGCGTGTCGGTCAACACCGAACGCCCGCGCGCGACCGCCATGCTGTTCACGACCTACCGCCTGCCGGGCGCCTGGAACAAGCTGACCGTCGGCGGCGGCGTCAACTGGCAGATCAGCACGTACAGCACCGTCGAACTGGACGAGGGCAGCGTGACCGCCAAGCAGAAGGCCACGGCGCTGTTCAACCTGATGGCGCGCTACGACTTCAATTCGCGCCTGTCGGCGCAGCTGAACGTGAACAACCTGTTCGACAAGAAGTACTACCTGGGCGGCGTGGCCAACCAGGTGTATTACGGCGAGCCGCGCAGCGTGTTCCTGAACCTGAAGGCGACGTTCTAGCGTCACGGGCGTCGGCCGTCGGGCATGCGACGGTCGAGGCTGCACGTTCCAGGCCGCAGCGGGGATCTGTTCAAGGCGGCCGGCCGGACTATAATGAGAATAGTTTCCATTACATTAACGTCTCTGGTGGC
Source organism: Achromobacter sp. 1014246743 (assembly GCF_059760725.1). Classification (NCBI taxonomy): domain Bacteria; kingdom Pseudomonadati; phylum Pseudomonadota; class Betaproteobacteria; order Burkholderiales; family Alcaligenaceae; genus Achromobacter; species Achromobacter sp. 1014246743. The sequence continues at coordinate 43,986 of NZ_JCBANA010000039.1, read as the reverse complement.
CCCGGCCGGGGGCCGGGCCGTCATGCACTCCACTTCCCTAGCGCCTCATGCCGAGGTGCAGTCCGTCTATCAGGCGCACCACTCCTGGCTGCGCACCGTGCTGCAACGCAAGCTGGGCAACGCGTCCGATGCCGCCGACGTGGCCCACGACACGTTCGAAAGGCTGATCCGCGCCAATGTCGCCCAGCCCCTGAGCGAGCCGCGCGCCTACCTGCGCACCATCGCCAACCGCCTGTTGATCGGGCGCGCGCGCCGTGCCGCGCTGGAAGCGGCCTATGCCGAATCCCTGGCCTTGCAACCGGCGGCGGTGGAGCCGTCGGTGGAGTCACGCGCCTTGATCCTGGAGGCGCTGGAACAGGTCTGCGAACTGCTGGATACCTTGCCCATGACCAGCCGCCGCATCTTCCTGATGGCGCAGATCGACGGCCTGTCCAACATCGAGATCGGCGAACGCCTGGGCCTGACGCCCAACGCCGTGCAGAAATCGCTGGCCCGAGCGCTGGTGCGTTGCTATGCGGCGGTCTACGGGTGAGCGGCCCGCTGGATAGCGTCCGTCTGCTCCGGCCGCTGGCGCCGGAAGCCGGCAAGCTCGACCCCAAGGTGATCCGCCAGGCGGCCGACTGGTGGGCGCGGCTGCGCGATGGCGCAACGCCCACCGAGCGCGATCGCTTCGAGCGCTGGCGCCAGGCGCAGCCCGCCCACGACCTGGCCTGGCAACGGCTGGGCGCGTTGACCCGGGGCGTGTCCCTGGGCGCCGAGCAGGCCGGCGCCGACGTCGCCTCGCGCACGCTGCAGCAGGCGCCGCTGATCCGCGCGCGGCGCAACGCCATCCGCTGGATGATGGCGGCGACCGGCGTCGGGCTGGGCGCCCGGGCCGTCAACGACCGCGAGGCCCTGCGCAAGCTGGCTGCCGACCTGCGCACCGGCACGGGTGAACGCCGCAGCGTGGTGCTGGCCGATGGCACTCGCGTCGAACTGAATGCCGGCAGCGCGGTGGACCTGCGCTACACGGATACGCGGCGCGAGCTGGTGCTGCGCGAAGGGGAAATCCTGGTGGCCACCGGGCAGGATCCGCGCGGCCGTCCCTTCACTGTGCGAACGCGCGCCGGCGTGCTGACGCCGGTGGGCACGCGCTTCCTGGTGCGCGACCTGGGCGCGGGACGCGTCCGCGTGGCCGTGCTGGAAGGGGCGGTGGATGTCGCGAACGGGCAGGCCGGCGCGGCGCCGCGGCGGGTGCCGGCGGGCGGGCAGGCCGAGTTTTCCGCTGCGGGCGACTTCGTGCCGGCGGCGCTGGCGCCGGGCGTCTCGGCCTGGCTGGACGGCATGCTGCTGGCCGATGCCATGCCGCTGGCCGACTTTCTGCGAGAACTGGGGCGTTACCGCCCTGGCGTGCTGCGCTGCGCGCCGGAGGCGGCGCATCTGCGGGTGGTGGGCGCGTTTCCGGTGGTGGACACGGACCAGGTGCTGTCGATGCTGCAGGACGTGCTGCCGGTACGGGTCCAGCGCTATACGCGCTACTGGGTCAACGTCCACCTGGCCTGACGCGATTGATTTGTAACCGCAACGGCGTGATCGGCGTTCTCACGCGTCATGTAGGGAAAGCAGCCCGCCAGACGGGCGGCGCCCATCCTTCGTGAACCAGGACTTCTTCATGCCTTGCCATTCCCTTTCCGCGGCCCGCGCCGCCAATGCCGCCCGCCGCGGCGTCCTGCCGCGCACGCGACTGTGCGTGGCGCTGTCGCTGGCCTTGCCGCTGGTGGTGGCGGTGTGGCCCGCCGCGTCCGTTCAGGCCCAGGCCGCGCCGGTCGCGCGCACGGTGTCCTTCGATGTGCCTGCCGGCCCGCTGGGCGCGGCGCTGGGCGCCTTCGGCATGCAGGCGGGCGTGATGGTGGCGTCCGACCCGGCCCTGACGCAGGGCGCGCGCACCGACGGCGTGTCGGGCGCCTATTCCGTGGATGCGGCGCTGGAGCGGCTGCTGGCAGGGACCGGGTTGCAGGCCGTGGCGCGTGGCGAGGGCGGCTATCGATTGCGCCAGGCGGGGACGGGCCAGGCGCAGACGCTGGCGCCGGTGACCGTGACCGGCAGCTATCAGGCCACCACCGATGGCACGGGGTCGTATACCTCGCCCGCGGCCACCATCGGCAAGACCACGCAGGCCTTGAAGGACATTCCCCAGTCCATCACCATCCTGACGCGCCAGCGCATGGACGACCAGGACATGACTAGCCTGCCGGACGCGATCAATAACACCACCGGCATGGTGGGCGTGCAAGGCGTGGGCCCGGGCATCGCGATCAACGCGCGCGGCTTTCCGGTGGACATGCTGCAGTACGACGGCGTGCCGCTCTTGCGCAACAACTACAGCCTGGGCAACTGGGAACAGGATTCGCTGGTGTTCTACGACCGCGTCGAGATCCTGCGCGGCGCGGCCGGCCTGCTGCAAGGGGCCGGCAGCCCGGGCGGCGCCGTCAACCTGGTGCGCAAGCGCGGCGGCGCGGAACCCTCGGTGGTGGTCACGGGCAAGGTCGGTTCGTGGGACCGCTATGGCCTGCAACTGGACGCCGGCAGCCCGTTGAACGCAGCCGGCACGCTGCGCGGCCGGGTGGTGCTGGACGATGACCGCAGCCATTCGTACACCGATTACGTGTGGGACAAGACCCGCAACCTGTACGCGGCGCTGGACTACGACATCAGCCCTGACACCACCGCCGGCATCGCGGTCAGCAACCGCTTCAGCCGCTCGCGGCCCATGTTCGTGGGCTTTCCGCGCTTTGCCGATGGCGGCGACATCGACCTGCCGCGTTCCACCTACACGGGGTCGACCTGGAACCGCGCCAAGAACGACCAGACCGTGTTTTACGCCGACCTGGAACACCGCTTCAACGAGGCCTGGCGTTTCAAGCTGGGCGGCGTTGCCATGAACGAGAAGAACACCACCGTGCACCAGCGCGTGGCCAATGCGGTGCAGCGCGACGGCAGCGGCTTGTCGTATGGCAATTTCGGCGTGGACTTCGACAGCAGGCAGCGCGGCCTGGACATGTCGGTCAGCGGCGATTTCACGGCGCTGGGCATGAAGCAGGAAGTCGTGCTGGGCGCGAACTATTCCAAGCTCACCACGCAAGACCGCTTCACGCGGGCCTGGAGCAATAGCGACGGCAATATCTTCGACATCGACCACGACCGGCCGTGGCAGGATATCGACAGCATCGCGGCCGCCAGCGGCTACGACAACCGCAGCGCCTACGACATCCGGCAGAAGGGCATCTACGGCACGTGGCGCGTCAAGCCCACCGAGTCGCTGTCGTTGATCGGCGGCGGCCGCGTGGGCTGGTATGACTTCACGTACCGGTCGGCCGGCGAGACCTCGGCCACGACGGAATCCGGCCGCTTCATTCCCTATGCCGGCATCGTCTACGCCCTGAGCCGCGACTGGTCGGTCTACACCAGCTATACGTCCGTGTTCGAGCCGCAGACCGATCGCAGCGTATCGGGCGCGTTGCTCAAGCCGGTGGAAGGCGCCAACTACGAGGCCGGCGTGAAGGGGGAGCTGGCCGATGGCCGCGTCAACGTGGCGCTGGCCGTGTTCCGCTACGACCACAAGAACCGCTCGGTGACCGACTACGACAACGGCTTTGCCTGCGATGGCTGGTATTGCTCGCGCGCGGCCGGCAAGGTGCGCAGCCAGGGCTTCGAAGCGGAAGTGTCGGGCGAGGTGATCCAGGGCCTGCAACTGTTCGCCGGCTACACCTACAACACCACCAAGTACCTGGAAGACCCGGACAACCAGGGCAAGATCTTCAACACGTGGACGCCCAAGCACATGCTGCGCCTGTGGGCCAACTACAAGCTGCCGGGTGACTGGAACCGCCTGAGCGTGGGCGCCGGCGTCAACACGCAGACGCATACGCTGAGTTCGGACCGCAAGTTCGCGCTGGCGGGCTTTTCCGTGTGGAATGCCCGCGTGGGGTACCAGGCCACGTCCGAGCTCAGCTTCGGCCTGAACCTGAACAACGTGTTCGACAAGAAGTACTACGTGCCGTCCTACAACACGATCAGCAGCAACAACTACTACGGCGAGCCCCGCAATGTGATGCTGACGGTGCGCTACGCGCCGAAACTGTAGCCCGGGGGCGGGGCGGCCGCGATGGAGTAAAATAATAATTATTCCCATTTAGATTCCATCGCGAGCCGCGCCGTGTCCTCGACCGACTCCCTGCCCAACGACGCTGTCACGCAGATCTACCGCGACCACCACGGCTGGCTGTCCGGGTGGCTGCGCAAGAAGCTTGGCAATTCCTTCGATGCCGCCGACCTGGCGCATGACACCTTCGTGCGCCTGATGGGGGCGCGCGTGCGCGAGGGCGGCGGGGCCGAACCGCGTGCGCTGCTGACGCACATCGCCAAGGGCCTGGTGGTGGATCACTGGCGCCGCCGCGCGCTGGAAGACGCCTACCAGGCGGCGGCCGCGCAGTTGCCGCCTTGCGAGGCGCCGTCGCCGGAAGTGCGGGCGCTGATCCTCGAAACCCTTTACGCCATCGACGCCACCCTGCGCACCTTGCCCGCCAAGACGCGCGAGATCTTCCTGGCTTCGCAATTCGACGGCATGGCCTATGCCGACATCGCGCGGGTGCAGCGCGTGTCGCTGGCCACGGTCAAGCGCCACATGCAGAAGGCGCTGATGGCCTGCCTGGTGGCCTATCACGCGAGCGCGGCATGACGGCGGCGCCGGACCGCGCACTGCTGGAGGAGGCCGCCGGCTGGCTGGTGCGGTTCCAGTCGGAAGCGCTGTCGGCGTCGGACCATGCCGCCTTTGAACGCTGGCGCGGCCGCAGCCCGGCGCACGCCGCGGCCTGGGCCCGCGCCCAGGACATGCTGCGCAGCTTCGGGCAGGTGCCGCCCGCCCTGGGGGCGCAGGCCTTGCGGGGGCTGGACCGGCCGGGGCGTCGCCAGGTGCTGCGCACCGTGGCGGGCCTGCTGGCGCTGGGGCCGGCCGCGTGGCTGGCCTGGCGCGAGCTGCCGTGGCGCGAGTGGGCGGCCGATGCGCGCACGGCCGCCGGAGAGCAGCGCCGCCTGCAACTGGCCGACGGCACGCAGCTGATCCTGAACACCGCCACGGCCGTGGACATCCTGTACACCGCGGATCAGCGCGTCGTCTGGCTGCGGGCCGGTGAAATCCTGCTGACCACCGGCAAGGACCCGTCGCCGGTGCACCGGCCGTTCATCGTGCGCACGGCGCAGGGCACGGTGCAGGCGCTGGGCACGCGCTTCCTGGTGCGCGACGAAGGCCGCCGCGTGCGCGTCGCGGTGTTCGAAGGCGCCGTGGATATCGGTCCGGCGGGCGGCGGCGCGCATCGCGTGCTGCAGGCCATGCAGCAGACGGTGTTCGATGCCGGGCACGTCGCCGCGGCCACCGACGCGGATGCCGCGCAGGCCTCGTGGGAGCACGGCATGCTGGCCGCGACCAACTGGCGCCTGGCCGATCTGGTGGACGAGCTGGCGCGCTATCGCCGCGGCTTTCTGCGCTGTGATCCGGCCGTGGCCGATCTGCGGGTGTCGGGCGCTTTTCCGCTGCACGACATCGACGCCGGCCTGCGCCTGCTGGAAAAGACGCTGCCGGTGCGGATCAGCCGGGTCACGCCCTACTGGGTCAGCGTTACGGCGCGTTGAAGCGGGGGCGCTGCAAGACCTCGCGGGGGACAGGCTGTCTGACGGCGCAGCAGGCCGATACCCCTGGCGGCCCGTTACAAATTGATCGCCGATTTCCTGACACTTTTTTCGCCTTCGTCCGGTGTACCGGGTGAATGATCGCGGCCCGGCCGCGACGCCCCGCCCCTAACGAAGGATCGTCACATGGTTTCCCGAAGCTCGCATCCCCAGTCCGTTTGCCGTCCCCCGGCCGCGTCATCGCCCGCGGTAAGCGCGGTGCGGGCCGTCAGCCTGGGGGTGGCGCTGCTGTTCGCGGCCACCGCGGCGCCGTCGGCGCGTGCGGCCGAGGCGGCCAGTGCGCCGGCCGGCAAGGCCTACGCCATTGGCGCCGGCCCCTTGGGCGACGTGCTGGCGCAATTTGCCGCGGCGGCGGGCGTGCCGCTGTCGTTCGACCCAGCCGTGCTGGCAGGGCAGCGCAGCAGCGGTTTGAATGGCGTCTACACGGTGCGCGACGGCTTCGCGCACCTGCTGGCCGGGTCCGGCTACGCGCTGGCCGAGCAAGGCGGCGGCGCCTATTCGCTGCGCAAGCTGCCGGCGCCGGAAGCGGGCGTGACGACCTTGCCCGCGGTGACCGTGGCCGCGGCGGGCGTGAACTCGTCGGCGTTGCCGGCCGAGTACACCGGCAACCAGGTGGCCCGCGGCGGCCGCGTGGGCCTGCTGGGCAACCAGGACGTGATGGATACGCCCTTCAGCGTCACCCACTACACGTCGGACCTGCTGGCCAACCGCCAGGCCGTCACCCTGGCCGATGCGCTGAACGTGGATTCCTCCGTGCGCTTCACCGGGCAGATCGGCGGCGTGACCGATTCGTTCTACATCCGCGGCTTTCCCATCGGCGAAGGCAACCTGGGCGAGATCGCCTTCGACGGCGTCTATGGCGTGGCGCCCAATTACCACGTGTTCACCGACTACATCGAACGCGTCGAAGTGCTGAAGGGCCCTGCGGCGCTGTTGTACGGCATGTCGCCCAACAGCGGCGTGGGCGGGGTGATCAATATGGTGCCCAAGCGCGCCTTGCCCGAGGACCTGACGCGCCTGTCGGCCGACTACGTGGGCTCGTCCCAGTTCGGCGGCCGGGTGGACCTGAGCCGGCGCTTCGGCAACGACGGCGAATGGGGGGTGCGCGTCAATGCCATGCACCGCCAGGGCGATACGCCGCTGGACAATCTGCATTCGCGCACCGACATCGGCGCCCTGTCGCTGGACTACCAGGGCACGCGGTTGCGGGCGACGCTGGACGTCTTGATGCAGAACGAAAAGGTCGACGCGCCGACGCGGCCCTTCCTGGTGGCCTCGGGCCTGCAGGTGCCGGGCGCACCGGACGGCCGCCGCAATGCGACCCAGCCCTGGGGCTGGTGGAAGTCCGAGGGGCAGTCGGCGCTCTTGCGCGTGGAATACGACATCAGCGACCGCCTGACGGTGTTCGCCGATGCGGGCGGCTCGGACACGTACGTGACGCGCCTGTCCGACCAGACGCCCACCATCGTCAACGCGGCCGGCGAAACGCTGGTGACGCCGAACAACTCCAAGTTCCAGATCGACCGCAGCACCTACAACGCAGGCCTGCGCGCCAAGCTGGATACGGGGCCGGTGCGCCACGCCATCAGTTTCATGGGCAGCCTGTACAGCGATCGCAACCTGCAGGCCAGCGTGCTGGGCACGCCGCTGTCGTCCAACATCTACCATCCCGTGACGCGCCCCGAGCAGTTCATTCCCGCGCCCGCCAACCTGCCCAAGGTGTCGTCGTCGGACCTGACCGGCTTTGCGCTGGCCGACACCATGAGCATCCTGGACGACCGCGCGCAATTGACGCTGGGCGTGCGCCAGCAGCGCATCGAGTCGCGCAACTTCAACGCCACCACGGGCGCGCGCACCCTCAGCTATGACGAAAGCGCCACCACGCCGCTGGCCGGCCTGGTCGTCAAGCCGTGGAGCAATGTGTCGCTGTATGCCAACTACATCGAAGGCCTGAGCAAGGGCGACGTGGCGCCGGCCACCGCCAGCAACGCGGGGCAGGTGTTCAAGCCCTACAAGGCCAAGCAGAAAGAGGTGGGCATCAAGGTCGACCTGGACAGCGCGATGCTGACCCTGAGCGCATTCGAGATCACCAAACCCAGCGGCCAGTTGACCGGCAACGTGTACGCCGCCGACAGCGAGCAGCGCAACCGCGGCCTGGAGCTGAACCTGTCGGGCGAGCCGTTGCGCGGCCTGCGCCTGTTGGGCGGCGTGACGCTGCTGGACGCGGAATTGACGCGCTCCAGCAATCGCGCCGTGCTGGGCAACCAGCCGGTGGGCGTGCCGCGTGTGATGGCGAACCTGAGCGCCGAATGGGATACGCCGTGGGTGGCGGGGCTGACGGTGACGGGCGGCGTGATTCACACCGGCAAGGAATACGTCAACCAGGCCAACACGCAATCGGTGCCGTCGTGGACCACCTTCGACCTGGGCGCGCGCTATGCGACGAAGATCCAGGGCAAGGACGTGACGCTGCGTGCCAACGTCGTCAACGTGTTCAACCGCGGCTACTGGTCGGGCGTGGCATCGTACGGCACGATCTCGCAAGGCGTGCCGCGCACGCTGATGCTGTCGGCGTCGATGGATTTCTAAGGGCGTCCGGGGCCTGCGAACAGGGCGGGCCTCGTGCCCCGCCCTTGAATGACTACGCCAGCCTGGGCGCGAACACCAGGCACACCGGGCTGCCGATCCGCTGCGTGCCGCCGTCATGGGCCAGCGTGCCGTCGTCGGGATGCACGCGAAAGCGTTCCAGCGTGTCGCTGTCTTCGTTCAGCGCGAAGAGAAAGCGGCCATCGGGCGCCAGCGTGAAAAATCTTGGCGTCCTGCCGTGCGTGGCGGCGTGCTGCACCGGGGCCAGTCGCCCGGTCTGCGCCTCCACACGGAACACCGCGATGCTGTCGTCGCCGCGGTTCGACACATACAGGTGGCGGCCGCGCGCGTCGATCGCGATGCCCGCGGCGCGGCTGTTGCCGGTGTACGTATCGGGCAACGAGGGCAGCACCTGGAAGGGGCGCAGCGCTTGTTCGTCCAACGCGTACGCCGTCACGGTGTTGTCCAGTTCGTTGATGACATAGGCCCACGGCGCCGAGGGATGAAACACGGCGTGCCGCGGGCCGGCGCCTTCGCGCGCAGTGGCGACATGAACCGCCGGATCGCCCACGCGGTCGTCGTGCAAGGCATGCAGGAACACGCGGTCCAGGCCCTTGTCGGGCACCATCACGTAGCGCCCGGTCGGGTCCACCAGGTTGTAGTGCGGCTTGGCGTGGGGCTGTTCCTTGCGGTGCGGGCCCGGCTCGCCCGGCATGGCGATCTGCTGCGCCACGGGTTCCAGGCTGCCGTCTGCGGCCACGGGCAGCACGGCCAGCGTGCCGCTCAGGTGGTTGGACACCATCAGGTAGCGGCCCGACGGCGCCAGCGCCAGATGCACGGGGTTCAGGCCGTCGCACGACTGGCTGCGCCAAAGCGTCAGCCGGCCGCTGCGCGCATCGCGTCGCAGCGTGCTGACTTCGCGGCGGTCGCCATGCACCGCATACAGCACGGGCAGCGACGGGTGCGGCAGCAGGTATGACGGGTTGACCAGATCGCCGACGACTTGCGTGAGCGTCAGCGCGCCGGTCTCCGGCGCATAGTCGAAGACGCTGATGCCATCGCCGCGGGCGTTGCGTTCGCGGGTGGTGCGGGAACCGATGTAGACGTGCATGGCCAGGGCCTGTTCCAGTAAGACAAGAAAAAGGCCATGCCAGGCAGGCCCTATGAAGCGAGGATGCCGCTGATGCGGGTCAGGTTGTCGAGCGTGCTGCGCAGGTGGGCGGCCAGCGCCTGGGCGGCCTCTTCGTTGCGCTCGCGTTCGAGCAGGTCGAGAATTTCCAGGTGCTGGTCGCAGTGCTGCTTGTAGCGGCTGCGGTCCTGCATCGAGCGGTACGACAGCAGCCGGCGCACGCGGTTGACGCGCTTGATGGTGTCGATGAAGAACGGATTGCCCGAGGCTTCGACCAGCGACTCATGAAAGCGCACGCCGCGGTCGTGCAACTGGTCGGCCGTGTCGGTGGCGATGCCGCCGTCCAGCAGGTGGCGTTCGGCGGCGCGGCAGCGTTCCAGCACGGGCTTGTCGATGCGAAAGCCGGGTTCCAGCAAGGCGGCCGGCTCCAGCGCCAGGCGCAGCCGGTACGACTGCAACAGGCTATCGGGCGTGGTCATCATCGACGAGAATTCCCAGCCGTAGCCCGGGCGCCGCTGCGCCCAGCCTTCCTGCGCCACGCGCGCCAGCAAGGCCTGGGTCTGCGCCTGGGTCAGCGCGTAGCGGCTGCGCAGCAGCGCTTCGCTGCACTGCATCGGCAGCTCGCCGCGCAGCAGTTCGTCGGCCAGCTGGAAATAGCGCTGCGTGACGATGTCGTCGGCGGTGGGCGGGGCCAGGTCCATGGGCGCCTGCGCCAGGGCGTCATAGGCATGCTGCAGGAAATACCCGCGGTTGGGCTTGCGCGCCACGATGCCGTGCTGCTCCAGGATGCCCAGCGCGTCATTGACCGGCGAACGCGACAGGCGCAGGCGATCCGCCAGTTTCTGGGCCGTGAGGTGGGCGCCGCCGGGCAGGCGGTCTTGCCGGATCAGCTCCAGGATCTTGCTTACGGTGTTGGTCTGCGCGCTCATGGGATGGCCCGGGTTGCGGGGGCCTCAGCTGCCTGGGCCCGGTTCGGCCGGCGCCTGTCCATGGGCGCCGAGGGTATCCGCTAGGATAGCGGGAATCACCCCGCCCATCCGCAACAGACGCAGTTCCAATTGGGTTTCCACGGCGGCCGTGGCGGTCAGCGGTTCCTGGCGGCCATCGGCGCGCAGCACGCGCACCGCGACGGCCTGGCGCGGCGCCAGGGCGTCGGCGGGGCAGTCGATGTCGATGCGGTCGCCGGGCTGGATATTCAGGGTCTGCGGCGTGACGCCCGCGGGCAGGCGCAGGGGCAGGATGCCCATGCCGATCAGGTTCGACCGGTGGATGCGTTCAAAGCTGACCGCCAGCACCGCGCGGATGCCCAGCAGCCGCTGGCCCTTGGCGGCCCAGTCGCGCGACGAGCCGGTGCCGAAACGTTCGCCGGCCAGCAGCACCACCGCGTCGCCGTCGCGCCGATAGCGGTCGGCGGCTTCCCAGATGGGTTCGAGGCGGCCGCTGGGGGCGTGCAGCGTATGGCCCACCGGGGCGCCAGGGCACAGCAGGTTGACCAGGCTCTTGCTGTAGAAGGCGGCGCGCATCATCACTTCCCAGTTGCCGCGGCGCGAGGCGAACACGTTCAGGTCGTCGCGGTCGTCGCCTTGCGCGACCAGGAAGTCGGCAATCAGGCTGCCTGGCGGAATCGCGCTGGCGGGCGACAGGTGGTCGGTGGTGACGTCGTCGCCCAGCACCAGCAGCGGCCAGGCAGCGTAGCGGCCCAGCTGGCTGGCGGGGCCGGCGGCGGCAAAGGGCGGGCGCCGCAGCGCCGTCGATGCCGGGTGCCATGGAAAGCGCGGCGTGTCGGGTGATTGCAGCGCCTGCCATTGCGGATTGGCGCTGGCTATCCGGAAGGCTCGGGCAAAGTCGTCGGCGCGCAGGCCCTGCGTCAGCGCGGCGTCGATCTCGGCGTCGTCGGGCCACAGGTCGCGCAAGTACACGGCGCGGCCGTCGGGCGCGACCTGCACCGGTTCGCGCGACAGATCACGTTCGGCATCGCCGGCCAGCGCAAAGGCGATGACCAGCGGCGGCGACATCAGAAAGCCCAGGTCCAGGTCGGGATGGATGCGGCCGGTGAAATTGCGGTTGCCGGACAGCACGGCCACCGGGTGGACGGCGCCGGCGGCCATGGCGTCCTGCACGATCTGGGGCAGCGGCCCCGAGTTGCCGATACAGGTCGTGCAGCCATAGCCGACGATGTCGAAGCCCACCGCGGCCAGGTCGTCCAGCAGGCCGGCCCGCGCCAGGTAGTCGGCGGCCGCGGGCGAGCCGGGGCCCAACGAAGTCTTGACCCAGGCCGGCACCGTCAGCCCGGCGCGGCGGGCCTTGCGCGCCAGCAGGCCGGCGGCGATCAACAGGCGCGGATCCGACGTGTTGGTGCAGCTGGTGATGGCGGCGATGGCGATGGCGTGGCGCGGCAAGGCGGGGGCTTGGGCGGATGTGGGCCTGGCGTCCGGCGTGGATGTGCGATCGGCCGGCGACACGGATTGCGGCGCGCTTTGCGCCTGGAAGTTCAACGCGGCCAGGATCTCGCGAGTCTGGCGGTACGGGTGCAGGTCCTGCGGCCGCTTGGGGCCGGCCACGTGCATCTGCACCTGGTCCAGCGCGATTTCGATCTCGCGGGTGTAGCGAGGGTGGGCCGCCGGGTCCAGCCCGATGCCCGCGCTGGCGGCATAGGCGCCCACCCGCGCGATGTGGGCCGCGTCGCGGCCGGTCTGGCGCAGGTAATCCAGCGTGGCGTCGTCGATAGGGAAATAGCCGGTGGTGGCGCCGTACTCGGGCGCCATATTGGCGACCACGCAGCGGCTGCCGGCTGACAGCGTCGCAACGCCGGCGCCGAAGAATTCGACGAATTCGCCCGACACCTGGATGGCGCGCAGGCGCTGCGTCACCGTCAGCGCCAGGTCGGTGGCGGTGACGCCCGGGCCCAGCTTCCCGGTCAGGCGCACGCCGATCACGTCGGGAATGCGCAGCAGGGTCGGCATGCCGAACATCACCGTCTGCGCCTCCAGGCCGCCCACGCCCCAGCCCAGCACGCCGATGCCGTTGATCATCGGCGTGTGGCTGTCGGTGCCGATCATCATGTCCGGGTGCAGCGCGCCCGCGTCATGGCACACGACGGTGGCCAGTTGCTCCAGGTTGATGGTGTGCATGATGCCGGTGCCGGGCGGATGGATGCGCACGTTCGACAAAGCCTTCGAGGCCCAGCGCAGGAAGCGGTAGCGCTCGGCATTGCGGCGCAGTTCCTGCGCCAGGTTCTGCGTGGCGGCATCGGGCTGCGCATAGGCCTGCACGGCCAGGGAATGATCCACCGAAACGTCCACCGGCAGCACCGGGTTGAGCACACGCGGGTCTACCCCGGCCTCGTCCAGCGCATCGCGCATGGCGGCGATGTCGACCAGGGCGGGCGTGCTGGTGGTGTCGTGCATCAGCACGCGGCCGGGCTGGAACGCGATCTCGGCTTCGCTGGTGCCGTGCGCCAGCCAGGCCATCAGCGCGGCCACGGCCTCGTCGCGCTCAATGCCCTGCATGTTGCGCAGCGCGTTTTCCAGCAGCAGGCGCAGCACCACCGGCAGGCGGTGGTAGTCGGGGCCGACCGTCGCGGCCAGGTCGATATGGGTGTAGGCCACGCCATCCAGCGTGAAGCCGGTGCGGCGCGGCGAGGCATTGGTGTTTTCCATAGCTGCCAGTTTTGCATATTGAATGCATAAAATGCAATTAAGGAAAAACCCGGCCGCCACGACGCAGGCCACCCAGGAGACTGACCATGACCCTCATCCGTACGCTTGCCGCCAGCGCGGCCCTGACCTTGGCAGCCGCCACGCCGCTGCATGCCGCAGATGCCCCCCCGCCCGGCGTCGGCAGCGGCCGGCCCATTACGCTGATCGTGCCGTTCGCCGCGGGCGGCGGCGTCGATGGCATGGGCCGTCTGCTGGCCGAACGCCTGCGCGCCGAACTGCCGCAGGGCGTGGTGGTGGAAAACAAGCCGGGCGCCAGCGGCATGCTGGGCGCGCAGACGGTGGTGCGCTCAGTGCCCGACGGCACGACCTTGCTGCTGGGCTCGGCCGGCGAAACCGCCATCAATCCGCTGGTGTTCAAGGGCAAGATGCAGTACCAGCCCGAACGCGACCTGGCGCCGATCGCGCTGGTGGCGCGCGTGCCCAACGTGCTGGTGGCCAGCCCCAAGCTGCCGGTCGCCACGGTGCAGGAACTGGTGGCCTATGGCCGCGCCAACCCGGACCGCCTGACCTACGCCACCAGCGGCGTCGGCAACCCCCAGCACCTGAACGGCGAACTGCTGCAATCGCTGGCCGGCATCAAGATGGTCCACGTGCCGTACAAGGGCGCGTCGGCGCAACTGGTGGATGTGGCCGCGGGCAGTGTCGACCTGACCTTCGTGAGCCTGGCGGGCGCGCTGCCGTTCATCAAGAGCGGCAAGGTCAAGCCGCTGGCCGTCACGTCGGCCAAGCGGGCCTCGTTTGCGCCCGACATTCCTGCCGTGGCCGAATACGCACCGCTCAAGGATTACGCGCTGGAAAACTGGTTCGGCATTTTCGTGCCGGCCGCCACGCCCGTCGCGGTCCGCCAGCAACTCGCCGCCGCCATCGACCGTTGCCTGCGCGATGAAAAACTGGTGGCCAGCCTGCGCGAACTGGGCGGCGAGGTGCAGCCGATGTCGCCGGACGCGTTCCGCGATTTCATCCAGGCCCAGACCGCCGTGTTCGCCAAGGTCGTGGCGGACGGGCATATCACGGCGGAGAATTGATAGTCTCGTGCGCACGTGTCTTGCGGGAGTGCAGCCAGCCGAGCCGCGTGGGCTGGGGTAAGCCGTCCCAATCGCCGTACACCCCGATCGTCGTCATGACTTGCGGCCTCGAGGGCGGGTGGGTGGGGGCTGCAGCAGCGCCGCCAAGTCTTGCGCCGTGACGCCCTGCGTGGCGTCGGGTTGCCGTTGCGAATAGGCGGCGATGCGCGTCGTCGGTTCGGCCAGTGTCGACGCGGTGTGGTCCGCGGGATGGGCGAGCTGTATATCGGGTGGTGTGCTGCCTTGCCGGATCAGACGGGCATCCTGAAGCTGACGGCCCAGCGCGTCGCGGGCGGCCATGTGTTGCAGGTCTTGCTCAAGGCCCAGCACCTGCATCACGGCAAGGTAGGCGCCAATGGTGGCGCCCGGGCCGCCGGCTTCGAGCGACCGCAGGGTGGTCGGCGACATGCCGGCGCGTTCCGCCACCTGCTTGGCAGTCAATTTGCGCCGCAAGCGCGCAAGCTTGAGCCGCTCGCCGAATTCGCGAGCAATTGGTTGGTTGCGGGAAGAAGAGGGGCAGTGCGTTGAGCCATATAAACAGTATTTTTACGCTATTCACGTGAAAACACCAGAATATTGCCATTTATAGGACTGAATCCGCATCAATTCCGGCTTAGGCCCAATTTTCCGAAAAAACATCAATATTTTGATGTTAAAGACATAAAAAAGTTTAAATATTGACGTTTTAAGGGTCAAAGACGGTGTGGCCGCCCTGCCAGGTGGCGCGTGTCACAGCGGCCCCAACGGCAGTTCCAGCCCCACCCGCACCCCGCTGCGCACGCGGCTGATGGCGTGGCGCAAGGTCGCGCGGTAGTCGCCCTGCGCGCCGCGAATGGGGCGGTGCGCGGCGGCGATCAGGGCGGCGTCGCCCAGGGCCAGCGGCAGCACCAGGGGGCGCGATTGCTGGCGGGGGCGTTGCTCGGTCATGACGAATTCGCCGCCCGTGAAGTCGTGGCCCGGGGCAGTCAGCAGGGCGACCAGCCGCAGCGGAAAGGCCGATTCATCGGCGTCGTATTCCAAGGGATGGGAATCGCCTTCGCGCAGGCGGTGGATCACGGCGGCGTTCGGCAGTGCCAGCGGCAGGCTGTGCGTGTCGCGCCCCAGCCGCTGCGCCCAGGTCCGCGCCAGTGATTCAAGCCGCGCATGCAGCGCCGCCTGCAATCCTGCCAGCGCCATGGGCAAGGGTGCGCCGAGCGAGGCGCGTTCGCCTTGCCCGGCGAGGGTGGGCAAGCGGTGGATGCCGCCGGCCTTGTCGTTGCCCTTTGGGTCGTCGAGCCGCTGCGCTAATTCCCGCGCCTGGGCTGGCGTAAACAGCGCGGGCAATAGTGCCCAGCCTTCGGCATCCAGCGCCTGTTCGATGCGCGCCCAGTCGTAGCGATCCAGGCCCTGAGCCACCGCGCTCATGCGGCCTGCGGCATTGGCGATGCCGGCATGCGCCACAGATACCATGCCGCGATGGTGCGATAGGGGCTGAAGGCCTCGCCGATCGTGCGCATCCGGGCGGGCGAGGGCGCCTTGTCCAGCCGCTTCAGGCGGCGGTAGCCCTCGCGCACGCCGTAGTCGTCCACCGGCAGGATGTCCATGCGCTCCAGCGTGTAGATCAGCAGCATTTCCACCGTCCAGCGGCCTACCCCGCGCAGCGCCACCAGGCGTTCGATCAGCGCATCGTCCGTCATCGCCAGCGCTTCGTCGCGGCCGGGAATGACGCCGTCCAGCGCCGCCTGGGCGATGCCGCGGATGGTGGCCAGCTTCGAGGCCGAAAAGCCGCAGTCGCGCTGCGCCTGCGGGTCGGTGCCCAGCAGTGCGGCGGGCGGCGGAAACGTCTGGCCAGGGTACAGCGCCAGGAATCGCCCCAGGATCGCGTCGCCGGCGCGCGCATGCAGTTGCTGGTAGGCGATGGCGCGCACCAGCGCCTGGTAAGGGTCGCGCGCCGGCCGCGACTCGTGGCGGCACGGGCCGATGGCGGCGACGTGGCGGGCCCAGTCGTCGTCCAAAGAGGCCAGGTGTTTGGCGGCGCGTCTGTACAGGGCGGTGGGCGGCGGCGGAATCGGGGGCGCTGCGGCGGCAACGGCCGGGGGAGCCTCGCGGGCGGAGTGGCGGGCAGGCTTGCGCGGCGAGGCCGCGGGGGCGGTGGGATCGGATTTCGGTGGCGTCATGGACGACGGGGCGTGGCAGGGGGAAGGACAGCATAGCGGCCCATGCGGGAATTGGCACTCCGGTGCTTGCGGTCGCGACCCGCTGCTGCGGTGCAGTATGCTCTAGGGCTTCCCGGACTCTTCCCCTGCTGCCCGCAATGACTGATTTTCCCTTTGACGCCGTGCTGTTCGACTGCGACGGCGTGCTGGTCGATTCCGAACCCATCACCGCCCGCGTCCTGACCGAAATGCTCAACGAGCTGGGCTGGGCGATCACGTTCGAAGAGGCCACCCGCATCTTCACCGGCAAGGCCGTGCGCGACGAGCTGCCCCTGATTCAATCGAAGACCGGCGTGGCGCTGTCGCCCGACTGGTTCGCGCAGTTCCGCGAGCGCCGCAATGGCGCCCTGGACCGCGAACTGCTTGAAATTCCCGGCGCGCCGGATGCGGTGCGGGCCCTGCACCAGACGCTGGACGGCCGTATCGCCGTGGCGTCGGGTGCCGACCGTCGCAAGGTTGAATTGCAGCTGGCCAAGGTCGGCATCGCCGACTGCTTTGGCGAGCGGGTCTTCAGCGGCCACGAAATGCCGCGCAGCAAGCCCTTTCCCGACGTCTACCTGGCGGCTGCCAGCGCGCTGGGCGTGGACCCGACGCGTTGCGCGGTGGTCGAAGACACCATCACCGGCGCCACGGCCGGCGTTGCCGCAGGCGCCACGGTGTTCGGCTATAGCCCCGACGGCAACGGCCACAGCAGCGCCGAGGCCCTGCGGGGCGTGGGCGTGGCGCACGTGTTCACCGACATGAAGCAATTGCCGGCCCTCTTGGCCGGCTGGGCCGCGGCGCGCTGAAACGCCGGCTGAAAACGTGGCGGCCCGTCCGGTCAGGGCGGGACCGCCATGTCGGGACCGATCTGCCCGTCAGGCTCAACGGGCGTACTGCTCGCCGCCGTCCAGGTCGATGACCGTGCCGCTCAGGTAGCCCGCCCGGGGCGAGGCGCCAAACACCACCATGTCCGCCACTTCCTCGGCTTCCATCAGGCGGCCGAAGGGCAGGTCGGACAGGGTTTCTTCCCAACGCGATTCGTCGCCCCAGCGCGCCTGTGCACGTTGCCTGGCCAGCGTCAGCACGCGGTCGGTGCGCGTGCGCGACGGATTCACGCCGAAGACGCGTACGCCGTGGCGCGGCGCATCGCCACCCAGGGCGCGGGTGAAGGCAATCAACGAGGCGTTGGCGGCTGCGCCACAGATGTAGTCGGCGCGCGGGGCCGACCCGGCCATGCCGATGACATTGGCGATGACGCCCGTGCCGGCCTGCCGCATCAGCGGGTAGTAGTGGCGGGCCAGGTCGATGTAGCCGTGCACCTTCAGTTCCCACCCTGCGCGCCAGCGAGCATCCTCCACCTGGTCCAGCGCGCCGCCGGGTACCGCGCCGGCATTGTTGACCAGAATGTCGACCGCTCCCGCTTCATCGAGCACGCGCGCCGCCGCGCCTGCTTGCGCCAGGTCCAGCGCCAGCGTGCGCGCGGACGTGCCCGTCTGCGCCTGGATCGCCTGGGCCGCGGCCTGCAGCGCCGCACCGTCGCGCGCGACCAATATCGGCTCGGCGCCTTCCCGCGCGAACGCCATGGCGCACGCCAGGCCGATGCCCTTGGACGCGCCTGTCACCAGCACGCGCTTGCCTTGCAGCTGCAAATCCATCCGAAGCTCCTCGCGGTCGCGCCCGCCGACGACATGCCGGGGCGCTGTGGGAAATCGACCCGGGCAACCCGGTGTCGTACAGCGCAGTTGTAAACCAGATGCCTGCGGCCGAACAGCCGTGGCCGATATCAGGCAACGGCCCGCCTGCATTCCGAACGACGTTAGCGCCGGCATTCAAGCCGGCGAGATATCGACGCGATGCCCGCCCGCCTGCGCGGCATGGCGAATGGCCACGGGCAGGAAGCGTTCGATCACCGACGCATTCGTGTTGGTGTGCCCCGTGATCTCGGAACAGGTGAAATACGCCGGCGTGCCGCTGTCGTGCACCGCCAGCGCCAGCAGCAACAGCCATTGGTCGGCCAGGTGCGGCCCCAGTGCCGCGTCGCTGGCAAGATACGCGCCGACCTCGCGCGCCAGCGTGCCGGCCACCGTTTCCGCATGGACGCCCTTGGCGCCGTATGCCGTGAAAACCTCGGTGACCTCGGCATGCGCCAGCGTGGCGGTCAGGGCATTGCCCGGGCCTTCGTTCTGGTGCGAGGCGGCGACAAGCAACTGGTCCTGCGTCCAGCCCAGTTGCTCGGCCAGTACGTCCAGTTCGCGCCGCGCGATGGCGCGCGGCAGGCCGGCCACGATGCATTCCGCGGACAGGTTTTGCACCGCGCCGCGCTGCGCGATATCCACGGGGACCAAGCCCTTCACCGGGGGCGTAATCTCGGCCGTCACCGCACCGCCGCCCGCCGGATAGAAGCCGCGGCGGCGCAGGTCCAGCGTCAACCCCGCGCCCAGCCGGCGCGCCAGCGGCGCATAGGCGCGCGCCAGGAAATCGAACGACGGCGCCAGCGGGTTATGCGTGCCGCCCTGCAATTCCAGGCGGCTGGGACCGTCGGCCCGCAGCAGCGCCGGCAGCACGGTCTGCAAGACCAGCATGCAGCTGCCGGCGCTGGCGATCGCGTAGCGGTAATCGCCCGCGCGTATCGGGCCCGGCGTGAAGCGCAACTGCTGCGAGCCGAGTTCGGCGCCTTCGCACTCGGCGCCGCTGATCTGCATCGCCGCCTGCACGCAGGCCAGATGCTGGCGCATCAGGCCGGGCTTGGAACGCCTGGCGCGGATGCGCTCGATGCGCAGCGGCACGCCGGTAATCATGGAAAGCGCGAGCGCGGTGCGCAGCACCTGCCCGCCGCCTTCTCCTTCGGAACCATCCAGTTCAATCATTGCCATTCTTCTTGTTCAACGTCTTGTTCAACCGGGCTGGTTCAGCCCGGTTTTTTCAACCCTTCACGCACACGATCTGCTTGAGGGTGTAGACCACTTCCACCAGGTCCTGCTGCGCCTGCATCACGGCGTCGATGTCCTTGTACGCCATCGGGATCTCGTCGATCACGTTGGCGTCCTTGCGGCATTCCACGCCCTCGGTCGCGGCCACCTGGTCGGCCACCGTGTACAGCTTCTTGGCCTTGGTGCGGCTCATCTTGCGGCCGGCGCCGTGGCTGCAGCTCATGAAGCTTTCCGGGTTGCCCTTGCCGCGCACGATGTAGCTCTTGGCGCCCATGCTGCCCGGAATGATGCCCAGTTCGCCGGCCTTGGCGCTTACCGCGCCCTTGCGGGTCAGCAGCACCTCTTCGCCGAAGTGGGTTTCGCGGCTGACATAGTTGTGGTGGCAGTTCACCGCTTCCATGTGCGCCTCGAACGGCTTGCCGATCACCGAGCGCGCGGCGCCCACCACGCGATGCATCATCACTTCACGGTTGGCGCGCGCGAACTTCTGCGCCCAGCCCACCGCGCGGACATAGTCGCCGAAGTACTTCGAGCCTTCCTCGAAGTAGGCCAGGTCCTGGTCGGGCAGGTTGCGCTGGTGCTGCTCGGCATCTTTCTTGGCCAGCTCGATGAACATCGTGCCGATGGCGTTGCCGACACCGCGCGACCCCGAGTGCAGCATGAACCACACCGACCCGGCTTCGTCCAGGCACACTTCGATGAAGTGGTTGCCCGTACCCAGCGTGCCCAGGTGCTTGTAGTTGTTGGTGTTGCGCAGGCGCGGGTAGTCCTGGCACAGCGCTTCGAATTCCGGCGACAGGGTGCGCCAGGCGATATCGGCTTCATCGGGCGGCGTTTCCCACGACCCCTGGTCGCGGCCGCTGCGGCGCGGCGAGATGCCGTGCGGCACGGCTTTCTCGATGGCCGTGCGCAGCGGGCCCAGGTTGTCCGGCAGGTCGTTGGCGTGCAGCGTGGTCTTGCACGCCATCATGCCGCAGCCGATATCCACGCCGACGGCGGCCGGAATCACGGCCTTGATGGTCGGAATCACCGAACCCACCGTCGCGCCGATGCCGTAGTGCACGTCGGGCATGGCCGCGATGTGCTTGTAGATGATGGGCAGGCGGGCGGCGTTTTCCAGTTGCTGGAGGGCTTCGCCCTCGACCGGCACGCCTTCGGTCCACATCTTCACGGGAACGCCCTGGGCGACTTGGTGCAGCTTGTACGTCATGTTCTTCTCCATTGCATGGTGAGGGGCGGCGGGCCTTGCGCGCCGCCTGCTTCTCTCTATGCAATCGCCGTGCCAGCTTTTGAAAATAGCCTGCATGAATCTTGCAAGCCTTTGATGTGAAAGGAAATGGTGGCCATTGCGCCAGGGTTGCCAGTCGCAGGGGCTGCCTCTAGAATCCTGATAAGTTATAAATATAGCTAGAAATATAGAAAATGAAACCGATCGTGGTCGTGGGGTTCATCGGCACCCAGCTCGATGCCGGCACGGGGCCTGCCCGTTGGGAAAAGTGGCGCCCCACCGTGGCGCTGACGCAGCACGAAGACCGTGTCATCACCCGCATGGAATTGCTGTACACCGCCCGCCACCGACGGCTGGCCGACCTGATCCAGGCCGACATCGCGGCCGTGTCCCCGGAAACCGTCGTCAACCTGGTCGAAGTCGACCTGGCCGACCCCTGGGACTTTGGCGAGGTCTACCACTGCCTGTACCAATGGGCGCGCGCCTATCCCTTCGATGTCGAGCGCGAAGAATACTGGGCTCACATCACCACCGGTACGCACGTGGTGCAGATCTGCCAGTTCCTGCTGGTGGAATCGCGCGTGTTGCCCGGCGTGCTGGTGCAGACGGCGCCGCCGCGGCGGCAGCGCCCGGGCCAGCCGGGCGACCTGGCGCTGATCGACCTGGACCTGTCGCGCTATGACGTGATTGCCCAGCGCTTTGCCGACGAGCAGCGCGATGCGGTCGACTTCCTCAAGCGCGGCATCGCCACCCGCAACGCCAGGTTCAACGCGCTCATCACCGAGATCGAGCGGGTGGCCCTGCGGTCCCGCGCGCCCATCCTGCTGGCCGGGCCCACCGGCGCCGGCAAGTCGTTCCTGGCGCGGCGCATGTTCGAACTGAAAAAGGC
Source organism: Achromobacter sp. 1014246743 (assembly GCF_059760725.1). Lineage (NCBI taxonomy): Bacteria > Pseudomonadati > Pseudomonadota > Betaproteobacteria > Burkholderiales > Alcaligenaceae > Achromobacter > Achromobacter sp. 1014246743. Next base: position 22,540 of record NZ_JCBANA010000039.1, on the reverse strand, counting down.
GCGGCACCATATCGCGGGGCCGTTCGTCGAGGTCAACTGCGCCACGCTGCGCGGCGACACGGCCGCGGCGGCCTTGTTCGGCCACAAAAAGGGCGCCTACACCGGCGCGGCGGCCGACCGCGCCGGCTTGCTGCGCACCGCGCACGAAGGCGTGCTGTTCCTGGACGAGATCGGCGAACTGGGCGTGGACGAACAGGCCATGCTGCTCAAGGCCATCGAAGAGCGGCGCTTCTATCCCGTGGGCGCCGACCGCGAGGTCGACAGTGATTTCCAGCTGATCGCCGGCACCAACCGCGACCTGCGGCGCGAGGTCGCGGCGGGGCGCTTTCGCGAAGACCTGTACGCCCGCATCAATATGTGGACCTACGACCTGCCCGGCCTGGCCGCGCGAGCCGAAGACATCGAGCCCAACATCGACCACCTGCTGGCGGCCTACGCCACCGAGCACCATCGGGCCGCGCGCTTCAATGTCGAAGCCCGCCAGGCCTACCTGGCCTTCGCGCAGAGTGCCGAGGCCCCGTGGCGCGGCAACTTTCGCGACCTGTCGTCCAGCATCGCGCGGTTGGCCACATTGGCCGAAGGCGGGCGCATCAGCCTGGAACTGGTAGAGGCCGAGATTTCCCGGCTGCGCTGGCTGTGGCAACGCGACGGGCAGGACGCGGCGGCCACGCCGGCTGCGCCGGACCTGCGGGCGTTGCTGGGCGACGCGCGCGTCGACGCCATGGATCTGTTCGACCAGCTGCAACTGCAAGCGGTGCTGCAGGTCTGCGCCCAGGCCCGCAGCCTGTCGGACGCCGGCCGCAAGTTGTTCCAGGCGTCCCGCGCCGAACGCAGCGTGGTCAATGATGCGGACCGCCTGCGCAAGTACCTGGGCAAGCATGGGCTGCATTGGGACCAGTTGCGGACAGACGCGGCCTGGGTGGCGCCCCTATAGGGCCAGGTCCTTGTCGCTGCTATGCTGGTTCTGGCCGGCGCGGCGATGCCCGGCGCCGCGTCATTCAGCGTTCACCCCTTGCCCGGAGACGGCGATGTCGGAAATCTGGTTGGAAGTCTGGAGCACCCTGCGCAGCGAATTTGCCGACATTCCGGACGTCGGCGAAGCCACGCGCATCGTGCTGCGCCTGGGCATGGCGGTCATCCTGGGCGGCCTGCTGGGCTACGAGCGGGAACGCAGCGGCAAGGCGGCCGGCCTGCGGACCCATATGCTGGTGGCCCTGGGCGCCGCGATCTTCGTGCTGGTGCCGCTGCAGAACGGCATGCAGGTGGGCGACCTGAGCCGGGTGCTGCAGGGCGTCATCGCCGGCATCGGCTTTCTGGGCGCAGGCGCCATCATCAAGCTCAGCAATGAACGCGAGATCCGTGGCCTGACCACGTCGGCCAGCATCTGGATGACGGCCGCCATCGGCGTGGCCGCCGGCATGGGCCGCGAGGCCACCGCCGTGGCCAGTACGCTGATGGCGCTGTTCGTATTGGCGGTGTTGCGGCGGGTCGAAGCCCGCATCGCCGACCGGGGCGCCAGGCGCGTCATCGAAAGCGAAAAGGGCCCCATCGAACGCGACACCGCGTGACGCGCGCCAGGCCGGCCGGTTGCTGCCGGCGGCCTGCACCTGCCTACTTCTTCAATTGCACCAGCACGAACTCGTTGCCGTACAGGTCGATGAAGTGTGCGTAGACGGCGAAATTGTCGTGCACCGGTTCACGCGTGAAGCGCACGCCCCGGGCGACGAAGCGGCCGTGGTCGCGCACGACGTCGTCGGTGTAGAACACGCCCACCGGCTGGCCGCCGGTCTGGTCGCCGACGCGGTCGCGTTGCGCCTGGGTCTGGGCCTGCAACAGCCACACGCCCACCGATGGCTGCTCGGGCAGGCGCAGGTGCACGAAGCGTTGCTGGCCCACGGCCATGTCGACGAACACCTCCATGCCCAGCTTGTCCTGGTAGAAAGAAATGGCGGTGTCGTAATCGTTGACGAGCAGGACGAGACGGCCCAGCGAATGCATGTCAGGACTCTCTTTGTAGTGGTATGTGCGGCTATGCTAACCGCTATACGCCGGGGGCTGTTGTCACCGTCCGCGGTGCGATCGCCGGGCAGGCCTCAGTCGGCCTCGCGCAGCAGCCGGAAACCGACCAGCGGATAGCGTGTTTCGGGGGTATTCCAGTTGCGGTAGGCCGACCGCACGTACAACGCCCAGGTGTGCCACGAGCCGCCGCGGCGCACGCGCACATTGCCGCTGGCCGGGCCCTGCGGGTCGTCCTGGGGCGATTGCGCGTAATAGTCTTCGCCGTACCAGTCGGCCACCCATTCCCAGGCATTGCCATGCATGTCGTACAGCCCGAAGGCATTGGGGGCGTAGCGGGCGACCGGCGCCGTGAAGGTGTGGCCGTCGCTGCGCGGGGCCGCAAAGGCCTGCCACCTGGGCCACAACGGCGCCGCGTCAGCATCGAACGTATTGGCCACGTCCGGCAGGCCCGCCGGGTCGTCGCCGTGTTGATAGCGGGCGCGGCCGCCGGCCCGGGCCGCGTATTCCCATTCGGCTTCGGTGGGCAGGCGGTAGACGCGGCCTTCCTGCTGGCTGAGCCAGCGTGCCAGGGCGGTGGCATCGTTCCAGCTGACGTTGACCACGGGGTGCTCATCCGTCTGGGCAAAGCCGGGGTTGCGCCACGAATAGCGGGTATCGCGGCCTTCGAAGGCGTCACCGCGTTCGGTCTTGTCGGGATCGTAGGCGGCGTTGTAGCCGTAGCCGCCGGTGCCGTCGGCCTCGGATTCGGGCACGTAGCCGGACGCCTCGATGAAGCGGCGGAACTGGCCCACCGTGACCTCGGTGCGTTCAAGATAGAACGGCCGGGTGATGCGAACCGTGTGCACCGGGGCTTCGTCGAACAACTGCGTGAAGCGCTCTTTCGGGTAGTGGGGAAAGTCGCGCGCCAGGGCATCGGCGGTTTCGTCGCTGCCCATCTGGAAGGTGCCGGCAGGCACATGCACGAAGGTCATGCCCAGCGAGTTTTCGACCAGGGCAGGAGGTTCGGCGGACCAGGCCGGCACGGCGGCCAGCGTACAGAGCAATGCCAGGGCGATGGGAAGGCGCATGACGGGCCGCAAGGAAGGAAAGGGCAGATAGTAGGCCCGCGGCATCGGCGCCGCCAGCCCTGGGGAACCCTCACTCGGGAACTACTGAGCAGGCGCCGCCGCCGGGGTTTCCAGCCATTCACGCGGCGACACGCCCAGCTTGCGGCTGAAGGCCCGCGACAGGGCCGAGGCATTGGCGTAGCCCAGTTCCGCGGCAATCGCCTTGACCGGGCGGCCGTCGCGCAGCCGAGCCTGGGTCAGCGCCAGACGCCAGTCGGCCAGGTAGTCGGCCGGCGGCTGGCCGACCGCCGCCTTGAACGCCGCAGCAAAGGCGCTGCGCGACATGCCCGCCTGGCCGGCCAGGTCGGCCAGGGTCCAGGGCGCGCCAGGTGCCTGGTGCATGGCCACCAGGGCGCGGGCCAGCCGGGGGTCGGCCAGCCCTGTCATCAACCCGGCCTGGATGCCGGCTTCGCTGGGGTGGTCGATCAGCCAGCGCAGCAGCTGGATCAGCACCACTTCGAACAGCCTGTCGGCCAGCAGGCGCTGGCCGCAGCGCACGGATTCGGTTTCGGCGAACAGCAGCGCCAGCGCCTGCTCCAGCCCCTGCACGCGGGCCAGCGGCAGCGCGATCAGGGCAGGCAGCGCGCGCACCAGCGGGTTGCGCGCGCCACCGTCGAAATCCAGCGTGGCGCAGGTGAAGTCGGATCCATCCTGCGGCGGGTTGTGGAAATCGTGCCGCACCGGCCGCGGGTAGAACAGCAGCGTCGGTTCGGTCAGGGCCAGCCGCCGCGGCAGGCCCGCGCCCACCGGGTGCCGCACTTCCATCTGGCCGCGCCGCAGCACGTGCAGGAAACCGCGGCCGGTTTCGGGTGCAAAGCGGGTCAGCCCGCACATCGCGCCGCTGTGGAACAGCCGGGCGCGGGCGCGGAACTGCTCCAGCAGGGCGGACAGGCGGTCGACCGGGGCTGATGGCTCGGACATGGACGAATGGATATGTTTTGTGGACGCAAGGTATCCAATGCTACTGCGGAAAGCGGAATACTGGGTTCCAGCCCACAGCCATTCCGGCCCGGCCCTTTCATTCAAAGGAAACGCTCATGTCCCGCATTCCTCTCGTCGATGCCACGTCCGCCCCGGCTGCCAGCCGGGACATCCTGCGCCAGATCCATGGCGCGTTCGGCGCCACGCCCAACATGTTTCGCGCGGTGGCCAACTCGCCCGCCGCCCTGCAAAGCCTGTGGGCCGCGTTCGGCGCCCTGGGCGGCGGCGTGCTGCCCGCGCAACTGGGCGAGAAGGTTGCCGTGGCCGTGGCCGACAGCAACCGCTGCGAATACTGCCTGGCCGCGCATACGGCGCTGGGCCGGAAAGCCGGCGCCAGCGCCGAACAGATGGCCGCCGCGCAAGCCGGCCGCGCCGACGACCCGCAGACGGCGGCGGCGCTGGACTTCGCGCTGAAGCTGGTGCGCGATCGCGGCCAGTTGCGCGATGCGGACGTCGCCGCGCTGCGCCAGGCCGGCTTTGACGACGGCCAGATCGTCGAGCTGCTGGCGCACGTGGCGCTGAACCTGTTCACCAACTACGTCAACGTGGCGTTCGACGTGCCGGTGGACTTTCCGAAGGTGGCGCTGCGCGCGGCCTGAATTCAGCCGGCCCGGCGGATCGTGAAGTTGATCCGCCGGCTGCCCAGCAGTGGATGCGGATGATCTTTCAACGGCATCACGCCATGAAAGCGCAGCCGGTCCACGCCACCCCAGACGACCACGTCGCCATGGAACAGCGGCACGCGGCGGGCCTTGTCCGCGCGGTCGTGGCCGCCGAACAGGAACACCGCCGGCATGCCCAGCGAGACCGACACGATCGGCGAGCCGTAGTCGCGCTCGTCCTTGTCCTGGTGCAGCGACAGGCGCGAACCGGGTTCGTAGCGGTTGACCAGGCAGGCGTCCGGCGTGAAGCCGGGAAAGCCCGCCTGGTCAGCGGCGCGCCGCGCCAGGTCGTCGAAGGCAGCGGGCATGTCGGGCCAGGGCTGGCCCGACAACGGGTCGTTGCGGCTGTAGCGGTAGCCATGCGCGTCTGTCGTCCAGCCATAGCGGCCGCAGTTGGTCAGGGCCACCGACATGGTGTAGCCGCCCGGCGTGACCATGTTGCGAAACGGCGCCTGGGCCGTCACGGCATCCACGCCGGCCAGCAGCGCCGCCGCATCGGGCAGCGCGTAGCCGCGCAGCACCACCGATTGCTCGCCCAGCATTTCACGGCCCGATTGCGCGGTGTCGTCGTCGCCGAACAGATCCAGGGTAGGGCTCATGTCAGGTCGCATCATGGAAGATCACGCCCAGCGTATGGCGCCGGCCTTCGCGCAGGGCGCTGACGCCATGGCGCATGGCCACCCGGCGCCAGCCGCGCGCGCCGGCGACCGGGCGCTGGTTCACGGTGAAGACCAGCGCATCGCCCTGTTGCAGCGGCAGCACTTCGGCGCGTTGGCCATGGCTGTCGGTTTCGGTCATGACGAATTCGCCGCCGGTGAAGTCCTCGCCCGGCTGCGACAGCAGCACGGCCACCTGCAGCGGAAACACGTGTTCGCCGTACAGGTCCTGGTGCAGGCAGTTGTAGTCACCCGGGCCATATTGCAGGATCAGCGGCGTGGGCCGACGCTGGCCGGCCTGGTGGCAGCGCGCCAGGAACGCGGCGTGGTCGTCCGGGTATTGCACGGCAATGCCCATCTGCCGGTTCCAGCGGTTGGCGATGGGCGCCAGGCGCGGGTACAGGGCGGTGCGCAGGTTGTGCAGCAGCCGCGGCAGCGGATAGGCGAAGTACTTGTATTCTCCCCGGCCGAAGCCATGGCGGCTCATGACGATGCGGCTGCGGTAGCGTTCATCGTCGGCATAAGCGGCGGCCAGCGCCTGGCACTGCGCGGGCGTCAACAGACCTGCCGCCACGGCGTGGCCGTGGGCGTCCAGGTCGGCGGTGATGCGGGTCCAGTCCAGGGTGTCCAGCTTGCTCATGGTGGCGACGGCAAAGGGCGATGCGGCAGAGTCGGGATGGGGTTCAGTCTACGCCGCGGCGACAGGCGCGGCACTCCGCAAGTTGCCTTCGTGGCGGGGGCTACAGCAGCGATTCGATCGGCAGCAGCGACATGAACCACACCGAAAAGCGCTTCCATGCGGTGGTGCCGGGTTCGGTGTCATGGCGGATGGTCTTGCCATCGCGCTGCTCCAGCCAATAGAGCGCACCCTTGTCGTCCAGGCAGACCCGGTAGGCGGTGCGCGGGATGTCGTTGTCGAAGGCCTCGGCGATGTGGCGCGCCAGCGTCGGGCTGTCGATCACGAAGCCCAGTTCGGTATTCAACCGTGCCGAGCGCGGGTCGAAATTGAACGAGCCCACGAACACGCTGCGTCCGTCCACCGCGAAGGTCTTGGCATGCAGACTGGAACCGGAACTGCCGAACGGCCCCAGGCTCTTGTTGCGCTCGGCGCCCGCCTGGCGCTTCATCTCGAACAGCTCGACGCCGCCGGCCAGCAGGTCGCGGCGGCGCGAGGCATAGCCGGAATGCACCACGGCCACGTCGGTGGCTTCCAGCGCATTGGTCAGCACGCGCACCTTCACCCCGCTCTGCGCCAGTTTCACGAAGGCCTCGGTGCCGCTGGCCGTGGGCACGAAATAGGGCGACACCAGTTCCACGTCCACCTTGGGCGCGCCGACGATCTCGTGCAACTGGTGCGGCAGCATGGCTTCGGGCGGCGCCGTGCCCAGCGTCTTGCGCGGGTCGTCGCTGACCATGCGGGTGTCGGCCCATTCCAGCGTCAATTCGCCGCGCAGCAGTTGCTGGATGAACGGCAGCTTGCGCATGGCCTCGGCGTAGGCCGCGGCCTCGGGAGATTTTTCGACCATGTTGGCAGAACGCGCCAACTCGGCCAGCGCACCGGGAGCGGCCGGCTTGAGCAGCCGGTCCACCGGGTAGGCCGATTCGCTGGCCCAGTAGCGGTCGAAGTCGGTCGACACGTCGTTGACGGCGGCGCCGATGGCCAGCACGTCCAGGTCGGTGAACAGCACGCCGTTGGCGGCGCCGAAATACTCGTCGCCAATGTTGCGGCCGCCGACGATGGTGGCCTGGTTGTCGGCCGTGAACGACTTGTTGTGCATGCGCCGGTTCAGGCGCCGGAAGTCGGTCAGGTAGCCGACGAACTTGGGCCAGCGCACCACGAACGGGTTGTACAGGCGCACTTCGATGTTGGGGTGTGCGTCCAGCGCCGCCAGCACCTTGTCCAGTCCGGCGGTGCCGTTGTCGTCCAGCAGCAGGCGCACGCGCACGCCGCGGTCGGCGGCCTCGTGCAGCGCTTCGAGCAGCATGGTGCCCGTCATGTCGTCGTGCCAGATGTAGTACTGCACGTCCAGGCTGCGCTGGGCGGCGCGCGCGAGCATCATGCGCGCGGCAAACGCGTCGTAGGCATCGGCCAGTGGGTGGATACCCGATTTGCCCGGGTGTTCGGCAGCCAGCGGCGCAATGGCGCGGCCCAGCGCGGTATCGCGGGAGGCTTCCGGGGTGAGCGCCTGCGAGGCGTTGCGAGCGTCCAGGGGCGGCAGGCTGCAGCCCGTCAGGAAGCCAAGGCACAGGACGGTCAGGGAGACGAATCGGGCGGTATGCATACGCCGTATTGTGCCGAATTGTCGACAAGGCAGCCGGAGCAGGGAAAGACAGGGCTTGACGGTTTTCCGTATTTGAGAGAAATTCTCTAATATGGAAAATTCATCAAGCCTGGGCACTTCGCCCCAAGACCCTGACCTGGACCAGCGCCTGGCCGGCCGCCTGAAGGCATTGCGCCTGGCGCGCGGTTGGTCGCTGGACGAACTGGCCGGCCGCGCCGGCGTCAGCCGCGCCACGCTGTCGCGCCTGGAAAACGCCGAAGTCAGCCCCACCGCCAACGTGCTGGGCAAGCTGTGCGGCGCCTATGGCCTGACCATGTCGCGGCTGATGCGCATGGTCGAGGACGATTTTGCGCCGCTGGTACCGGCCGCCGCGCAGGCGCTGTGGGTCGACGACAGCACCGGCTTCACGCGCCGGTCGGTGTCGCCGCCATCGCAGAAGCTGGCTGGCGAAGTGCTGGCCTGCGAGCTGGCCGCCGATGCCCATATCCGTTACGACCAGGCGCCGCGCGCCGGCATGGAACACCATCTGGTGATGCTGGAAGGCGAACTCTCCCTGACCGTCGACGGCCAGGCCTACACCCTGGCGCCGGGCGACTGCCTGCGCTATCAGCTGCAAGGCGCCAGCGCTTTCGATACTCCGCCGCACTGCGGCGCCCGTTACCTGCTCTTCATTGTCTGAGAACCCGTCATGTCCATTGCCACGCTTGAATACATTCGCCCTTCCGCGGACCAGGCCCGCGACCTTCTGCCCGGCTTGGGCGCGTTGCTGCAGGCCTGCGTGCAGGACGGCGCCAGCGTCAGTTTCGTGCTGCCCTATACGCAGGAAGACGCGCAGGCCTTCTGGCGTGACAAGGTGCTGCCGTCGCTGGCGGCGGGCAAGGCGTCGCTGCTGGTGGCCATGCAGGACGGCCGCGTAGCCGGTTCGGTGCAGCTCGATTGCGATACGCCGCCCAACCAGCCGCACCGCGCCGAGATCCGCAAGCTGCTGGTGCACCCGGACTTCCGGCGGCGCGGCATCGCGCGGCGCCTGATGCAGGACGCGGAAAAGCTGGCGGTGGAACTGGGCCGCAGCCTGATCACGCTGGACACCCGCACGGGGGACAGCGCCGAGCCGCTGTACGGCTCGCTGGGCTATGTGACGGTGGGGGTGATACCGGGATTCGCCCGCGATGTGCGGGATCCGTCCAAGCTGGACGGCACGACCATCATGTACAAGGCGGTGTAGCCAGGTCTGCGTGCGCGGTGTGGCCCGGCGTCTGCCGGGCAGGCATTGCGCGCCTTGAGCGGCCGCGCGAGACGGCCGCCAGGCGCCGGGGCGATCAGGCCAGCGGCTTGATGCCCACGCTGTAGGGCGGCGCATTGCCGCGGGCGGGGGCCTTGATCTTCAGCATCGAGCCGCCGGGCGTGTACTCGAATTCCTGGAAGGGCACTTCAAACCACTGGTGAAAGCTGGTGCGCGAGAACTCGGGCACCCAGACCTTGGGGCGCTTGGCGTCGCAATGGAATTCGACCAGCGTGCAGTCGATGTTCAGCGGGCGGGTATTGCCGATGCGGTAGCTGACGCGCAGGTCGGCGCCTTCGGTGCTGCCGGGGCGCCAGGTCAGGCCGACCGATTCCATGAAGTGTTCAATCGCCTCAATGCCGCGATACATAGCTGACTCCGAATGCTGTCGGGCAGAGGCGCCCGAGAAAAAAACCGCCGGCGTTGCGGCGGGAAACATCCGGGATTATCCGTCATTCGCCGTTTTCCTGCCGGGCCGGGCTCGACTGTCGGCCGTGCGGACGGGGAAATCAACGAGCGGCGGGCAGCGCGGCGCAGAACTTCAGGATGGCGTCGGACACGGCCTGCGGCGCTTCACGCTGCGGGAAATGGCCTACGCCGTCCAGCACCCGCCGCTCGTATCCGCCGGTGAAATAGTGTGCCCGACCTTCGGATGTGGCCGGCAGGTTGCAGGTGTCCGCGCTCCCGTGCAGCACCAGCGTGGGTACTGCCAACCGCGGCGCGGGCGTCAACTGCGCGTTGTCGCCCGCATAGGCGGGGTCGCCGGCTTCGAAACCCCAGCGGTGGCGATAGGAATGCAGCACGACGTTGGCCCAGTCGGGGTTGTCGAAGGCGCGCGCCGCCTCGGCGAATTCCGCCTCGGCATACCAGCCGGCGGGGGACCAGGTATCCCACATATATCGCGCGAACGCAGGCCCATCATTGCGCACCGTATCCGCGCCGCGAGGCGTTGCCATGAGCCAGTGGTACCAATAATTGCGGGCCTGGGGCAGCGGCAATGCCTGCGACGGGTCGTTGGTGCCGTACCCGACGGACAGCAATGCCAGGTGCGAGGCCACGGCCGGCTGCAGGCCGCAGGCGTTGGCGGCGGCGCGTGCGCCCCAGTCATGGCCCACCAGAAGCGGCCGCATCAGCCCCAGCGCCGCTATGAAATCCAGCAGGTCGCGGCCCAGCGCGGCCAGTTCGCCGCTGCGTGGCGTGGCCGCGTCCAGAAAGCGCGTGGCGCTGAAGCCTCGCAGTGCCGGGCACAGCACCCGGTATCCTTCGGCCGCCAGGCGCTGCGCCACCGTGCGCCAGCTTTCGGGGCTGTCCGGCCAGCCGTGAAGCAGCACGGCGGTGCGTGCGCCGGCGGGGTTCCATTCCAGGTAGGCGATGTCCAGTCGCGGGGTGCGGATCGTGGCGTAGGGGGCCATGGCATTGCATCCTTGCAGTAGCGGGAAGCCTTACGATAGCGGCGCGCATGGTCATGATTGGTGAATAATCAGTGTGTATTATCAACAAATCATGTATTGCGGAATCGACTCCATGGATACCTTGGCCGAACCGACCGGCGCCGTGCTTGACCTGACCCTGCTGCGCACTTTCCTGGAAGTGGTGGACAACGGCGGCTTTGCGCTGGCGGCCGACGCGCTGGCGCTCACGCCCTCGGCGGTCAGCGGCCATATCAAGCGCCTGGAAATGGTGGCCGGTTCCGTGCTGCTCGAACGCACCACCCGCAGCTTCGAGCTCACCGCGGCCGGCGAAACGCTGTACGCGTATGCGCGCAACATCGTCGACCTGGAACGCGAGGCGCGCGCCCGCCTGAGCGGTGCGCGTCTGAAAGGGCGGCTGCGCATCGGCTCGTCGGAAGATTTTGCCGGCGCCTGGCTGGCCGAAGTGCTGCAAGCGTTCCACCGCGCCCATCCCGAGGCCTCGATCGAATTGAAGGTCGGCGTTACGGCAGACCTGCTGCGTCAGCAGGCGCGCGGCAAGCTCGACGTGGTGTTTGGCAAGCAATGCGCGCGGGTGCAGGACGAGGGCGAACTGTTGTGGGAAGAAGAGCTGGTCTGGGCCTGGGCCGAAGACAAGCCCTGGAAGTCAGGGCCTCAGGTGCCGCTGGCGGTGTTTCCGGAACCTTGTGTGTATCGCGAGGCGGCCATCGGCGCGCTGGGCGCGGCGCGCCGCGCCTGGCTGCCCGCCTTTGAAAGCGCCAGCATGGCGGGCTGCCTGGCCGCCGCGCAGGCAGGCTTTGCCGTGGCCCCGGTGGCGCGCAGCCAGTTGCGCCAGGGCCTGCGCGCGCTATCGCGCGAAGACGGCATGCCGGCGCTGCCCAATGCGCGCTTCTACGCCTTCCTGCGCTCGGCCGAACCGGCGGTGCAGTCGCTGGTCGCGGCGGTGCGCCAGACGGGGCAGCGACGCCGTTTTGCACGGTGAGTGTCCTGCGTCCAGTTTTTCGCCGGATTGCGCGGCCTTAAGTTGCCTCAATCGCCGCGATTGACACAAGCAAATGGACGCGCGGCGCCGCCGTCAGCAAGATGGACCCCTATGTCTTATATAAGACCGACGCAGCCGCCGCCGGTCCGGGCATGTGAATCAAAGGAGTCATCATGGCAAATTTCCTGCTTGCATTGGTCACCGCTGAACTTTCCCTCTTTGGCGTCGACGCCGCGGCTGCGCCTGCACCCGCCGCCGTCACCGACGCGCCGCCCGCGGATTCCGCGCCGCGATTCGACAGCGAGCACTATCGCAGCGCGTTGGGCTGAACCCGCACCGCGCCGGGTGGCAGGGCGCCAAGCCGCCGCCTGGCCGCGGCGATGCCGCACCGCCACGGTGGCCGTGCCGGCAAGCCTGTAGAAATAGGCAGGTTTCACGCAAGAACGAGCCTGTACGCTGCCCCGTGCGATTCTTAATATCCCTCTCACGCTTGGGGTCGATGGGTTCCGCGTGAATCGATGGGCATGGGCGGGTTGCCGGCGTGTTGCCGGCTGCCGCAAGTAGAGGGAGATCGCATGAGCACCGAAAAAATCTGGTTTGTGACGGACGCGTCCAGCGGCCTGGGCCTGGCATTGGTCAGGATGCTGCTCGACCAGGGCCACAAGGTGGCGGCCACGTCGCGCGACGTCGACGCCTTGCTCGACGCGGTGGATGCCAAGCTGGAAGGCCGCTTCCTGCCGCTGGCCGTGGACCTGGCCGACGCGCGCAGCGTGCACCGCGCGGTCGACACCGCCATCGCGGGTTTCGGCCGCATCGACGTGGTGGTCAACAACGCCGCCTGCAGCCTGGCGGGACCGCTGGAAACGCTGTCGGACGGTGAGTTGCGCGATACCTTCGATATCAATGTGTTCGGCGTGCTGAACGTGGTGCGCGCGGTGATGCCGCGCCTGCGGGCACAGCGGGCGGGCCACGTGTTCAATGTGTCGTCGATCCTGGGGTTTGATGGCGGCTACGCGGGGTGGGGCGCCTACAGCGCCACCAAGTTCGCCGTCAGCGGCCTGAGCGAGGCCCTGGCTGCCGAAGCCGCGCCGTATGGCGTGCGGGTGTCGGTGGTGTATCCGGGCGCGATGCACGGTCAGGCGGCGGGCGCGCCGCAAGCGAGCCATCCCGAAGCCGGGCGCACCGACCTGTCGGGCATCGCCGCGCCGGCCGGGGATCCGGTCAAGGCGGCGCGCGCCCTGATCCAGGCCGCGCAGGCGCAATACGCGCCCCTGCACCTGTTCCTGGGCCGCGATGCCTTCGACCAGGCACGCGCCAAGATCCAATCGGTGCAGCAGGAGCTGGCGCGTTGGCGCGAGATGTCGGTGTCGATCGGTTTTGTGGACGAGCGCAGGGCGGACGAACGGCGCAGGGACGAGCGCCGCCTGGCGGCCTGATGCGCCGCGGCGTCTACCCGGCCAGGCCCTGCGCCGCCTGGTAGGCGCCCAACAGCGCCAGGCTCACCATGAAGCACAGCTTGAAGGTGCGCGCCGACAGCCGGTCGCGCAGCCACTGCCCCAGCGCCATGCCGCCCAGCGCAGGCAGCAGCATCAGCACTGACGCGCCTGCGGCGGCCGGCGAGTAGCTGCCGGTCAGCCACAGCCCGGCCGCCAGCGCCACCGTGGACACCGTGAAGGAAATGCCCATGGCCTGGATCAGGCCGTCCTTGCCCAGGTTCAGCGCCTGCAGGAACGGCACGGCGGGAATCACGAACACGCCCGTGGCCGCCGTGATGACGCCGGTGATGGCGCCCACCGCCACGCCCCATGCGCCTTCGTGGCGCGCAGGGACGGCGGGCGGCGTGCCGAACAGCCCCCAGGCCGCATAGGCCACCAGCGCTGCGCCCAGGCAGACGCTGGCCCAGTGGCCCGAGGGCGCGCCCAGCCACAGCGCGCCGGCAATCGTGCCGACGCACACGCCGACCTGCATGCCGGCAATGCGGCGCAGCACCGGCATCAAGGTCGGCCAGGGCCGCGCCTGCCACAGGTTGGTGATCAGCGACGGCACGATCAGCAGCGCCGCCGCCTGCGCCGGCGCCATCACCAGCGCCAGCAGCGCCATGGAGATGGTGGGCAGGCCCAGCCCCACCACGCCCTTCACCACGCCTGCCAGGATAAAAACGGCTACCGTCGCGGCCAGCAGCGCCGGCGTGCCGCCGGCCATCCCGTCGTACGGATTCATGCGGCCTCGCAGTGGGCGGTCAGCGCATCGCGCGGGCGGCCGAACAGCGCGTAGGCCACGTCGTCGGCGTTGTCCTGCCCTTGCCGGGCGGCGCGCAACAGCCACTGGCGGCCCTCGCACAGATCGGTGGGCTGGACGCCGCCGTACAGGGCAGGACCGCCCAGCAGCGCGATGCCCAGCATGCGCTGGGCCGGCGCGTGGCCGTCGCGCGCCGCGGCGCGCAGCCAGGCCAGCATGGCGGGATAGTCGCCCTGGGTCTGGGCCTCCAGCGCCAGCGCGTATTTCTGTACCGGGGTCGTATAGGTCGACAGCCCGGCCGGGGCTTCGGCCCGGCCTGAGGAATGCAGGGCCAGGGCCGTCAGCAAGGCCAAGGGCCACAGGGCCAGTTGATGTCGCAGCATCTGGATTTTCATGGAAATCTCCCTTCATCGAGGATGAATGGGCAGATTCTGCACCCGGGCCTGCGTAACGCCGTATCGGGATCTCGCGTACCTGGCCTATGGAACAGCCTGAGCCTGCCGTGCTACGCTTTTTTGCATGCGCTTCGATCTGACCGACCTACGCCTGTTCCTGAATGTGCAGGAGACCGGCTCCATCACGGCGGGCGCGCGCCGTTCGCACATGACCCTGGCGTCCGCCAGCGAACGCATCCGCGGCATGGAAGACACGCTGGGCGTGCCGCTGCTGCTGCGCGAACATCGTGGCGTGCAGGCCACGCCCGCCGGCCGCACGCTGGCCCATCACGCCCGCCTGGTGCTGGCGCAGATGGATCGCATGCGCGGCGAACTGGACCACTACGGCCAGGGGCTCAAGGGCCACGTGCGGGTGCTGTGCAACACCACCGCGCTCAGCGAATACCTGCCGCAGGTGCTGGGCGAATTCCTCAAGGACCACCCGCGCGTGTCGGTGGACCTGGAAGAACGCCTCAGCTACGAAATCGCCGACGCCCTGCGCGCCGGTACCTGCGATATCGGCGTGCTGGCCGATTCCACCGACCTCCATGGCTTGCAGGTGCTGCGCTTTCGGCATGACCCGCTGGCGCTGGTGGTGCCGGCGGGCCATCCCTTGGCCGGACGCCAGACCGTGACCCTGGCCGAGGTGGCGGACGAGGAATTCGTCGGCCTGGTGCAAGGCAGCGCCTTGCAGGAACACATTGCGCACCATGCGCGCCGCAGCGGCAAGGTGCTGTCGTATCGGGTGCGCCTGCGCAGCTTCGACGCCGTATGCCGGATGGTGGGGCTTGGGGTGGGGGTGGCAATCATGCCGCGGGTGGCGGCCGTGCGGCATGGCCGCGCGGCCGGCGTGCGGCGCGTGGCGCTGGTGGACGATTGGGCGGTGCGCGACCTGGTGCTGTGCGTGCGCGGGGAACTGCCGGCGTATGCGCAACAGTTGGTGGCCTACGCGCTGCGCGACGCGCCCAAGTCGTAGCGCGTATCCTGCCACGTCATGGCGCGGCCCTGCCGCTTGGCGGGATACCGGCCAAGCCGGCGCCGCGCCACGGCTAACGCGCCGCCAGCCCCGGCTTGCGCAGATGCCCGGGCTCGAACCACGACCCCGACGCGACCGCGCCCAGGATGATCAGGCCGTACAGGCACATGGCCGCCGCCGCGATGGCGAAGAACACCGTCAGCGATCCGGTGAAATGCAAGGCGGCGCCGCCCAGGCCCGCGCCGATCAGCAGCCGCAGGAATCCCGCCAGCAACGGCCACTTCAAGCGCCCCGCGCCCTGCGAGGCAAAATACATCGAAAAGCCCAGCGCGAAAAATCCATACAGCGGTCCGACGATGCGCAAGTAGGCCGCGCCCGCTTCCAGCATGTGGTCCTGGGCGCCGAACAGCCGCAACCAGGCTTCGGGGAAAAATGCCGCCGCCAGGCCGATGATCTCGGCCAGCACGAAGGCCATGGCGCCGCCCGTCAACGCGATGCGCAACGCGCGTTCGGGCTGGCCGGCGCCGATGTTGGACCCCACCATCGCGACCATCGGCGCGCCCAGGCCGAAGGCCAGCGGAATCATCAGATACTCCAGCCGCACCGCGATGCCGTAGCCGGCCACTGCCGCGGTGCCGGCGTAGGCGCCGACCAGCGCGGCGGTCAGCGCCACCAGGCCGTTGGTCAGCAAGGGGTTCAGCGTCGCCAGCGCGCCCACGCTGAGGATGCTGCGCAGCAGGCTCAGGTGCAGCCGGCTGCGCGTCAGGCGCGCGGCGTTGCGGCCGCTCAGGCAATAGCCGCCCAGCACCAGCGTGCCCACCGCGTAGTAGGTCACCAGCGCCCAGCCGCCGCCCGCCACGCCCAATGCGGGAAATGGGCCCCAGCCGAAGATCAGGCAGGGCGACAGCGGCACCAGCAGCAGCGCGCCGCCGCAGATCACCGCGCCCGGCACCAACATGTTGCCGGTGCCGCGGATGACGCTGGCAAAGGCATTCATCAGCCACATCAGCACGATGCCGCCGAAGATCACGTTGGAGTACGCCAGCGCCGCGTCCAGCGCGGCGCCATCGGCGCCCAGCGCGCGATACAGCTGCGGGCCGAACACCAGCAGCAGCACGCAGAACACCGCGCCCAGCGCCGCATTCAGCACCACCGCGTGCAGCACCAGCTGGTCGGCCTCTTGCTGGCGGCCCGCGCCCAGCGTGCGCGCCACCGCCGCCGAGATGCCGCCGCCCATCGCGCCCTGCGACATGTTCTGCATCAGCATCAGCACCGGCACCACCAGCGCCACCCCGGCCAGCACCGGCGTGCCCAGCCGCGCCAGGAACCAGGTTTCGATCAAGCCGGTGGCCGACTGTGCCAGCATCATCAGGATGTTGGGCCAGGCCAGCCGGGCCAGCGTGGGGGCAATGGGGGCGTGCAGCATCGCCTGCAGGCGCGCGTTGGCGGGGCGGGGCGTGGGCGCGGCGGGGATGGCGGACATGGGGACGGGAAGGCCATAAGGGGAGCGTGCGGAAAATTTACGTGCATATGCCAATATCTGTCAAGAATGGGCTAGACTCCAGTCCGGCGTGGAAGTAGCGTAATGGACCGGGCCCGCCTGGCGCGGTCGCGACCCGCCGCCTGTTCAGGTCCCTGCGCATTGCCGCGGGCGCTTTCCACCGCTTGCGCTGCCGTCATTCCCGCTCAACCAAGTCGTCCGAAGCCACCATGTCCGACGCCGAACCCTTCGCCTCCACCATCCCCCAGGACCCGCTGATCTGCAACGGCGCCGCCCTGCGCAAGGCCACCCGCCGCGTCTCGCAGCTCTACGACACGGTGCTGGCCCCTTGCGGCCTCAAGGTCTCGCAGCATTCGATCCTGGTGCACATCGCGCGCGCCGGCACGCCGTCCATGACCGACCTGGCGCGCGCCATGGTGCTGGACCGCTCGGCGCTGGCGCACAACCTCAAACCGCTCGAACGCGACGGCTATGTCAGCATGGCGCGCGACGAACGCGACGGCCGCAGCCGCCGGGTCGCGCTGACTGACGCGGGCCGCGCCAAGCTGGCCGAGTCCAGGCGCCTGTGGAAAGACGCGCAGCAGCGTTTCGAGGCCGCTTATGGCGCCGAGCGCGCCGCCGCCCTGCGGCATTCGCTGGCCGACATTTTTTCGGATGAATTCGCCCTGGCGTTCAGCCGCGGTTGAAGGCAACTTACTCCGGCTTCGCGGCGTCCCGCCGGACCTCAAAAGCCGGCGACTGCGCCGTCAGCAACGCGTGGCGCAACGGCGGCTGCCAAAGGTCCGCCAGCGCTGTGTGCAATTCCTGCACCAGCCGCGCCACATCATCGGCCGCGCTCGCGTGCAGGGCCTCGGCCACGATCAGCACGTCGCGCGTGTCGTCGCGCACGGCCGACAGCCCGCTTTGCCGGTTGGTCCAGCGCCGGGCATGGGCGCGGCCTTCCGGGTCGGCGTAGGTCACTTCGCCGGGCTCGGGATGTTCCGTTTCGCCGCCGAACGTCAGGTAGGTTTCGGTGCCATCGGCGGGACGGACTTCCAGCGCGGATCCGACCTGTCTCAAGTCCAGCACCGCGACCGGGATCGCGTATGCCATCGACACGGCATTGCACAAGTCGATCAGTGGGTGCAGCGGCGGCGGCGCGCCGTCCTTGCGCAGGCGCCGCAGCAGCGCTTCCGAGGCGCAGCGGTACTGCGTGGGCTTGACGCCCATGCTGGCAAAGGCGCGCCGCCAGGCCTGGATCTCGGGCAGGTCGGATTCACTGCCTTGCGCCAGCCGCGCGCGGGCCCGCGCGATGAAGGGTTCGGCATGAGCGGCGACGGACGCTTGCGCGTGGACGCCGCGCAGGTGCAGCACGCCGGCGGACAACTGCGGGTAATCGCGCCAGATGGCGCTTGCATGGCGGAACAGCATGGCTTACCTCGTGACGGCGGCGGGCTTGCGTGCCCCACCCAGGATGAAGACGGCGCCCAGCACGCAGGCCATGCCCCAGAACTGGCTGGCCGACAGGCTTTCGCCCAGCAACGCGGCCGCCAGCAGCACGGCCGATACCGGCGCAATAGCGGTGAATAGCGCGGCGTCCGATCCGGGCACACGGGCAGCCCCCGCGTACCACAGCAGGAACCCGCCCACCGTCGGCACCAGCGCGTAATAGGCTACCGCGATCAACGCGTCGGCGGAAACCGCCAGGGTCCAGGGCGCTTCCACCAGGCTGGCCGGCACGCACACCGCCAGGCCGATGGCGCACAGGAGGGTCGACAGCGCCAAGGGCGGCACCGGCGAGCGCAGGCGCTTGTGCAGCAGGATGAACAGCCCTTCGCAAAGCACCGCGCCCAGCACCAGCGCGTTGCCGGCCAGGGAGCCCGCCCTGTCCGCCGCGCCGCTGCGCGTCATCAGCCAGACGCCGGCTGCCGCCGCGCCAATCGCCAGCAGGGTGGCCCGGCCAGGCCGTTCGCCCAGCACCACGATGGCGATGCCGGCCGACACCAGGGGCAGGGTGCCCAGGATCACCCCGGCGTCCACCGCGGACGTGCGCTGCAGGCCCGCGATCAGCAAGGTGGTGTAGCCCACGCTGCCGGCAATGGCCTGCGCCGTCAGCAGCAGCCAGTCGCGCCATTGCAGGCGCGGCAGCCGTGTGCCGGTCAGGCGCCATAGCAGCGCGAAGCAAGGCAATGCCGCGGCGAAGCGCAACGCCGTGGCGGTGAACGGCGGCAGCCCGGCGGCGATGATCTTGCTGGCCACCACCGTGCTGCCCACCAGCGCCATGGCCGCGGCCAGGCAGGCGTGGCCCTGCAAAGTTCTGTTCATGAAGTGCGGCTGTGTTCAACGAGAACCGCAGCGTAGACGCCAGCGCGCGGCGCGGTCTTGAACGAAATTGCAGGGCCGCCCAGGTCTGTTCGACGGGTCCGCCGCGCGTAGCGGGGCGTCCCCCGGGCCGCGGCCGCCTGCGGTGATTCAGCGCGCGACCGCCTGCGCGTAGCGCCCTGGCGACACCCCATAGGCGCGCGCGAACAGCCGGGTCATGTGGCTCTGGTCGGCAAAGCCTGCCGCGGCGGCTGCCTCGGCCAGCGCCGTGCCCTGGCGCAGCAGGCTGCGCGCCAGGAGCAGGCGCCGCTGCAATTGATAGGCGTGCGGCGTCATGCCCGTGGCGCGGCTGAACGCGCGCAGCACCTGGAAGCGGCTCAGGCCGCTGGCATGGGCCAGATCGGCCAGCGACAGCACCGCGGCGGGCGCATCGTCGATCAGGCCGATGGCATGGCGAATGGCGGCGGGCGCGCCGGCCTCGCGCACCGGGAGGGCGCGCCCGCCCGCGCGCGCCAGAATCCGCCGCAGCAGCGCATCGCACGCCAGGGGCGAGGCAGGCGAGATGGCCTGCGCATACAGGGCCTGCACGTCCGCGGCCAGCGCAGGGGCGTCCAGGACGGGGTGTTCGAAGGCAAACTCGCCGCTGCGCGGCAGGCCCTCTGCCGCATCCGCGACCACGGCGGGGTCCAGGTACAGCATCTGCCAGGCTCGTTCGCCGCCGATGGGCGCGCCATCGTGCACTTCGCCGGGGTTGACCGTGATGACTTGTCCCGGGCCGGCCTCGACTTGTCCGCGGCCGCTGTGCGAGACCTGCGCGCCGTGGCACATCACGCCGATGCCGAACTGGTCGTGGGTATGCCGTGCGAAGGTGCGTCCGCTGCGCGCGGCCACCGCCTGCACGCCCGCCAGGGCGCTGCGCGGCATGACGAACTGGCTGTGGGGCATGGGCGGTCCGGATAACAGGGGCGAACGTGCAGTATCGCCGCGCGGCAAGTCCGGGATCAAGCGAGCGCGCTGGGGGGGGGGGGCGGCCTGGGGCCGTCCGGCCCGGGTTATTGCAGGCCGTCCCAGCGCGTCACGGCCGGCTCGGCGGCGGCCCATTTCCATTGCCCGGCCGGCTGCCGGCAGATCTGGCTCACGTAGGCCTGCGCCGCCGTCTTGTCTGCCGTCACGGTGAACAGCACTTCGCGGCAACGCGCCAGCGGCGTGTCGATCTCGCGCAGCACCTGGATGCTGCCTTGTTCATTGCCGAACGGCAGCCAGCGGCGGATCTGCCACTGGCGCACCTGGCCGGGGTCCAGCTGGCCGGCGGCGTTGGCCATGACGTTCTGCTGGTCGTTCTTCCATTCGCGCATGACGTACTTGACGCTGGCATCGACCGCCGCCTGCACGCCGACGCCGATGGCGAAGCCGGCCACCGGATTGGCGGTGGCGGCACCGCTGGCCGTGCCCACGATGGCGCCGGTGGCGCTGCCGATGGACGAACTCTGGCACCCGGCCAGGCCCAGCGTCGCAGCGATCGTCAGCAGGGCGATGCCGACCGGCCTCACTGCAATGCCCCCCAGCGGGCCGTCGCCGGTTCGGCGCTGGCCCAGCGCCAGGTCTCGCCGTCGCGGCATATCGTGGTGACGTAGAACGCTCGTTGCGGATCGGTCTGCGGTTTTTCGGCGGGCGTGTCGATCGAAAACACGACCTCTTTGCATTGCAGGTCGTCATTGCCCATGAGCCGGCTGATGGCCACCTGCCCCTGGGCGTCACGGTCAAGCGGCAATTGATGCTCGACGCTCCAGGGCGCCACATCGCCGACCGCCAGGGGGCCGGCTGCGCGTGCGATGGCGTCTTGTTCTTCGCCGCGCGTTTTGCGTTGGGCATAGGCCAGGGCCGCCTTCGCACCGGCCTGCACGCCCAAGCCGATGCCGGTGGCGACGGTGGCGTTGTCGGTGATCTGGTTGGCGATGGCGGCGCCGGCAATGCCCGCGCCGGCACCGGTACCTTCGGATAGCAGCGAATTGCAGCCTGACAGTGTGCCGGTACAAAGCGTGGCAAGCGCCACGCACCGCAGAAACAAACGTTGACGGGTGAACACTGCTACAGGCCTCCTGGAATGCTATGCGCGGGGCAGTATAGGAGTGCAGCAGGGCCGGGTTGACGAGTCTTTACAGTTCTTGATGAATCGCTGGCTACGGATACCAAATGTATTGCTATGCGTACATAAATGTATCCATTAGCGTCCTGCGCGATCGAACACCTCGCGTAGCGCGGCGGCAAACAGCGCGTCGACATTGCGACGCAGGCCGTCGGCGCGGGTGAACAATGAAATGGGCGGCAGGGTCCAGTCGAACGAATAGGGCACGATCGCCGCGCCGGCGATGCGCACCAGCTCATCGGCGATGTCGGCCGGCAGGATGGACACGGCGCGGTCGCTGGCCACGATCATCTCGCCGATCAGCTTGGACGAATCGCTTTGCACCGATGGCGTCGGCGGTGCCAGCCCGGCGCGCAGGAAAATGTCGGCGACTTGCTCGCGGATCGGGCTGTCCGGCGTGCCCAGAATCCAGTCCAGGTCGGCCAGCATGTTCCATTCCAGCCGCGTGCGGCCCAGCCGCGCGGCCAGGCGGCGGCTGGCGATCAGGCGCGGCGGCTGGTGGTACAGCACCTCGAAATCGATCTGGCGCAGGTCCACCGACGGCGTGGCCCAGCCCACCACCACGTCCAGCGTGTGGTCGCGCAGTTGGCGCAGCAGCGCCGGCCCCTGGCCCTCGTGGATGGTGGCGGTAATGCCGCGCCCCTGCGGCACGGTGCGGGCGATGGCCGCTGACAGCATCTGCCCCGACACGAACGGAATCACGCCGATGTGCAGGTGGGCGGCATGGCCGGCGGCCACGGCTTCCATTTCCTGCACCAGGTGGCCCAGGTCGTGCACCAGGGCGCGGGCACGGGCCAGCACCACCGCGCCCAGCGGCGTGGGCGTCATGCCGCGTACCGAGCGTTCGAACAGCGGCACGTCGAACATGCTTTCCAGCTCGGCCAGCGCATTGGTCACGGCCGGCTGGCTCGTGGCCATGTGCTCGGCCACCCGCGTCAGCGAACCGTGCTGCTCGATCTGCAGCAGCAGCATCAGGTGCCGCATCTTCAGCCGCGAGGTCAGTTTCCGGATAACCTCGTCCGGGGAAAACGGCGTCATAGACAAGCCATAATGAAAAGGTGATGTGACAATATTAAATCTGAATGATCGCCTTATGTCTTCGGCCCTAGAATTTTCCCTATTCAAGACGAGGAGGCGCCGCCCCATGAATTCGCAATCCGACCGCCAGGCCGCTCTGGACTATCACGAGTTTCCCACCCCGGGAAAGATCTCCGTCGTGGCGTCCAAGCCGCTGACCAACCAGCGTGACCTGGCCCTGGCGTACTCGCCGGGCGTGGCGGCGGCCTGCGAGGAAATCGTGGCGGATCCGGCCAACGTGTTCCGTTACACCGGCCGCGGCAACCTGGTGGGCGTGATCACCAACGGCACCGCGGTGCTGGGCCTGGGCAACATCGGCGCGTTGGCTTCCAAGCCGGTCATGGAAGGCAAGGCGGTGCTGTTCAAGAAGTTCGCCGGCCTGGACGTGTTCGACATCGAAATCAACGAAACCGACCCGGACAAGCTGGTCGAGATCATTGCCGGCCTGGAAGCCACCTTCGGCGGCA
>NZ_JCBANA010000038.1:0-63556 GCF_059760725.1 Achromobacter sp. 1014246743 | reverse complement strand
GCGCGGCGGGTTTTCCCCTGCCGCACCGCGCGATTTGCTATCCTTCGGGTCTTGGCATCACACGCTCGTCATATTCATGCACGTCAACCCCGGAAATGTCTTCATGGTCGTCGCACCCAGCGGCGCCGGCAAGTCCAGCCTGGTCAAGGCCTTGCTCCAGCAAGATCCCGCCATTCTCCTGTCCGTTTCCTGCACCACCCGCGCCCCGCGCCCCGGCGAGGAAGACGGCCGCGAATACCGCTTCATCAGCGCCGACGAATTCAAGCAGCTGCGCGACGAGCAGCGTCTGCTGGAATGGGCCGAAGTGCATGGCAATTTCTACGGCACCCCGCGCGATCCCATCGACGCCGCCACGCGTGATGGCCGCGACGTGCTGCTTGAAATCGATTGGCAAGGCGCGCGCCAGGTGCGCCAGCGTTTTCCGGCCGCCATCGGCATTTTCGTGCTGCCGCCGTCCATCGAAGAGCTCGAAAGCCGGCTCAAGGCGCGCGGCCAGGATGCGCCGCAAGTGATCGCTCGCCGCCTGATGGCCGCCGGGGGCGAAATCGCCCACGCGCCTGAATGCGAATATGTTATTATTAATCAAGAATTTAGCGTAGCCTTGTCGGAACTGACTCAAATCGTCAGCGCCGCCCGGCTACGTTTTTCGTCTCAGGCCGCCCGCCACGCTGAATTGTTTGCGCAACTCGGCATCCCGGCGGCCCACTGAAACGAATCCGCATTCTCCCTATCCTCCATCAGCACCAGGTGTCCTAATGGCTCGCATTACCGTCGAAGACTGTCTGAATCAGATCCCCAACCGTTTCAAGCTCACGCTGGCCGCCACGTACCGCGCCCGCGAGCTGGCGCAAGGCCATGCCCCGCGCCTGGACAGCAAAGACAAGCCCACGGTCACTGCGCTGCGCGAAATCGCAGGCGGCCTCACCGGCGTGGAAATGCTGCGTAAAGTTCCCACCTGATACGTTCCGGGGGGCGGCAAGCATGGCTTTTCCCGGGCTGAAGTACGCTTCATCTGGTCTGCTTGCCGCGCTACGTGCCGGCTCCCGCCTTGGGCGCCGCACGGGCAAGAAAGACAAGAATCCCTCCACGCCAGCATCCGTCGCCGCGCAAGAAGCGGCTGACGCGACCGCCTCGCCGGTCGCTTCGCTGGCGCCGCTGACCGAAATCATCGGCAGCTATCTCGACAAGAAAGACGTAGAACGCGTTCGCGAAGCCTATCGCTTCGCCGACCAGGCGCACCTGGGCCAGTTCCGCGCCAGCGGGTCGCCCTACATCTCGCACCCCATCGCCGTCACCGAAATCTGCGCAGGCTGGAAGCTCGACGTCAACGCGTTGTCCGCCGCCCTGCTGCACGACGTGATGGAAGACCAGGGCATTGCCAAGCACGAGCTGGCCGAGAAATTCGGCCCCGAAGTGGCTGAACTGGTCGATGGCCTGTCCAAGCTCGACCGCCTGGATTTCGCCACCAAGGCCGAACAGCAGGCCGAGAGTTTCCGCAAGATGCTGCTGGCGATGGCGCGCGACGTGCGCGTCATCCTCATCAAGCTGGCCGACCGCCTGCACAACATGCGCACGCTGGACGCGGTCAATCCCGAAAAGCGGCGCCGCATCGCCCGGGAAACGCTGGACATCTACGCGCCCATCGCCCATCGGCTGGGGCTGAACCTGCTGTTCCGCGAACTGCAGGACCTGTGCTTTGCGGCCATGTACCCCAACCGCTACCAGGTGCTGTACAAGGCCGTGCTGGCCGCGCGCGGCAACCGTCGCGAGGTCATCGGCAAAATTGCCGATTCGGTGCGCGCCGCGTTGCCGGCCGCCGGCATCGAAGCCGAGGTCACCGGCCGCGAAAAGACGCTGTACGGCATCTACCGCAAGATGGAGGACCAGAAAAAGTCCTTCTCCGATGTGCTCGACATCTACGGCTTTCGGGTCATCGTGCATACGCTGCCCGAGTGCTATCTGGCCCTGGGCACGCTGCACCAGCTGTACCGCCCGGTACCCGGCAAGTTCAAGGACTACATCGCCATCCCGAAGGTCAACGGCTACCAGTCGCTGCACACCACGCTGGTGGGCCCCTACGGCACGCCGGTGGAATTCCAGTTCCGTACCCGCGACATGCACCACGTGGCCGAAGAAGGCGTGGCCTCGCACTGGCTGTACAAGGGCGACGACCTGACCCTGAACGACCTGCAGAAGCGCACCCACCAATGGTTGCAGTCGCTGCTGGACATCCAGAGCCAGACCGGCGATTCGGGCGAATTCCTCGAACACGTCAAGGTCGACCTGTTCCCCGACGCCGTCTATGTGTTCACCCCGCGCGGCAAGATCATCTCGCTGCCGCGTGGCGCCACGCCGGTCGACTTCGCCTACGCCATCCATACCGACATCGGCAACCAGGCCGTGGCGGCCAAGGTCAACGGCGAATTCGTGCCGTTGCGCACCGAGCTGAACAGCGGCGACACGGTCGAAATCGTGACCTCGCCGGCGTCGCGGCCCAACGCGCAGTGGCTGAACTACGTGCGCACCGGTCGCGCGCGTTCCGAAATCCGCCACTACCTGCGCACGGTCAAGTACGAAGAATCCGTGGCCTTCGGCGAACGCCTGCTGGGCCAGGCCCTGCAAGAGCTGCACATGCCGCTGCCGGCGACCGACGACCCGGCCTGGCAGAAGCTGGCGCGCAGCACCGGCGCCAGTTCACGCGAAGAAATCCTGGCCGACATCGGTTTGGGCAAGCGCCTGGCGGCCGTGGTGGCGCGGCGTTTTGCGCCCGAACATCAATTGGTCGCCACCACCGCCGCCGCGGTGGACGAACTGACCTCGGCCCGCAGCGCGCCCATCCTGATCCAGGGCAACGAAGGCCAGGCGGTGCAGTTGGCGCCTTGCTGCGGCCCGCTGCCCGGCGACCCGATCATCGCCGGCATGCGCATGGGCCACGGGCTGGTGGTGCATACTGCCGACTGCCCGGTGGCGATGCGCCAGCGCCTGCGCGAACCCGAACGCTGGATCAACGTGGCGTGGGATACCCACACCGCCAAGCACCTGGCGACGCGCCTGGACATCGTCACGCGCAACGAACGCGGCGTGCTGGGCCGATTGGCAGCGGAAGTCACCGCGGCCGACGCCAACATCATGCACGTCACCATGCACGATGACGCCGTGTCCACGGTATCGCTGCACCTGACCATCCAGGTCGACAGCCGCAAGCACCTGGCCCAGGTCATCCGCGCCATCCGCCACGTGCCGCAAGTGCAGAAGATCGTCCGCGTGAAAGGCTGATGCCATCCGGCGCGGGCAATGCCGCCCGCGCCGGATCTTTTCCCCGCAGCTCGTCCTCGCCGCCAGCGCGCCGACCCGCTTCAGGCCCGCCTGAACCGCTGGCCGCGCTGGCGTACCCGTTCGGCGCCATCATGACGACGGATGAAGTGGTGGCGCTGCCGGTCCGCTGAACCGGCGCAAGCCCAGGCGTGGCAAGCGGAGGCGCCGGAGAGGGTCCGGCGCCCCTGCCCCCCCTCAGGCCACGTGCTGCAGGAAGTCTTTCAGGCGCTGGCTGGGCGGATTGTCCAGCAGCTCGGCCGGCGGACCGTCGTGCGCGATCTTGCCCGCGTCGATGAAGATCAGGCGGCTGCCGACCTTGCGCGCGAACTCCATTTCGTGGGTTACCACGACCATGGTCATGCCTTCTTCGGCCAGGTCGCGCATGACCTTGAGCACCTCGTGGCGCAGCTCGGGGTCAAGCGCCGAGGTGGGCTCGTCGAACAGCATCAGCTTGGGCTTGATGGCCAGCGCCCGGGCGATGGCCACGCGCTGCTGCTGGCCGCCCGACAATTCGCCGGGATAGTGATTCATGCGTTCGGCCAGCCCGACCTTGGCCAGCAGCTGCTCGGCCAGTTCGCGGGCTTCGTCGCGCGCCAGGCCACGCGTGTGCACCGGCCCGAACATGACGTTCTGCAGCGCGGTCATCTGCGGGAACAGATTGAACTGCTGGAACACCATGCCGGCTTCGCGGCGGATCTCGCGCACTTGCGCCGCGTCGCCCCGCACGCTCAGGCCATCGACCAGCAGGTCGCCGTCGTTGATGGTTTCGAGCACGTTGATGCAGCGCAGGAAAGTGGACTTGCCCGAACCGGACGGGCCCACCACGACGACCACTTCGCCCGCATCGATGTTGAGCGAGATGTCGTTGAGCACCATGGACTGTCCAAAGTGCTTGGTGACGTTATGAAATTCAACCATGCTCATAGTATGCGCATCCTCTTCTCGATCAGGTGCAGGACCAGTGCCATCGTGCCCGTCAGGATCAGGTAGACGATGGCGATCGCGGACCAGATCTCGACCGCACGGAAATTGGCGGCCATGATTTCCTGGCCTTGGCGGGTCAGTTCCGCGACGCCGATCACGATGAACAGCGACGAATCCTTCAGGCTGATGATGCACTGGTTGCCCAGCGGCGGAATCATGCGGCGAAACGCCACCGGCCCGATGATGTGGAACAGGATCTTGTGGAAAGGCAGGCCCATGGCCTGGCCGGCTTCCTTCAGGCCCTTGTGCACGGACAGCAGCGACCCGCGCACGATTTCCGAGATATACGCGCCGGAATTGATGATGAGCGTGACGATGGCCGCCCATTCGGCATCCACCCGGACGTTGGCCAGCAGCGGCAAGGCGAAATAGATGAACATCACCTGCACCACGATCGGCGTGCCGCGGATGACCGCGACATACACCTGCGCAATGCCCGACAGGATGGGATGCCCGTAGGCCCGCGTCACGCCGGATAGCGCGCCCAGCAGGAAGCCGCCGAGCAGGCCCCAGAAGGTGATCTTGATGGTCATTTGCGTGCCCACCCACAGGTTGGGCAACGCCTCTGTCACGACATTCCAGTCAAAATCCACAATTACCCCTTAATAGCGTGCAACCGCGCCGCGGCATGAAGCAAACCATGCCGGGCGGCAAACGGCTCGGGGCCGCCCGCCGAGGCCCGGCGCCACCGAAGTCGCGCCGAGGCCCCAGACTGCCGGGCGGCCCCGAATGCAGAATCAATCAGGCCTGAACGATCAGGGCTTCTTGCCGAACCACTTCTCGTAGATGGCGTCGTACTGGCCGTTGGCCTTCAGGGTGGCCAGCGCCTTGTTCACCTGCGGCACGAGGTCGCTGCCCTTGGGGAAGGCGATGCCGTAGAAGTCGCCGCTCTTGAGCGAACCCACCACCTTGACGCGACCCTTGCCCGCCGTATTGGCGTAGTACTGGACGTTGGGCGTGTCGTGCACGGCGGCGTCGACGCGGCCGGTGGCCAGTTCGAGGTAGGCGTTGTCGATGTTGGGGAACAGCTTGAGCTTGGCGTCCGGCACCTGGGCTTTCAGGAAGTCGACGGTGGCCGTGCCGGTCTTGACGGCGACGGTCTTGCCGGCCAGGGACTTGGCGTCCTTGATGTCGCTGTTCTTGTCGCTGACCAGGATGGCCAGGCCACTTTCGTAGTAGGGGTCGGAGAAGTCGATGACCTTCTTGCGGTCGTCGCGGATCGTGATACCGGCCAGCGCGGCGTCGATGTTCTTGGTCTGCAGGCCCGGGATGATGCCGTTGAAGTCCATCGGCTGGAGCTTGTACTTCAGGTTCAGCTCTTTGGCGACGGCAGCCCACAGATCGATGTCGAAGCCGACGTAGGTATTGCCCTGCTTGAACTCGAACGGAACAAAGGCGGTATCGGTGGCCACCACCAATTCCTTGCCTTGGGCGTAGGCGCCGGAAGCGGCGCCGAACATGGCCATGGACAGGCCGACCAAGGCGGCGGCGACTTTACGTTTAATCATGAAACTCTCCTCTTGGGGACCCTTTGGTACCCGGGGTTGTAGTTGGGACATGATGCCGGTCACGCCGGGATCGCCGGAGCAACTTACGGCAAATCTTAACGCATCCGTCCCCACCGGAGAGAGCTTAGAAAAATTACAATCCGCATGACACCCGGAGAATCCCCATGCCCTACAAATACGTACGCATCGCCGGCAATCGGCGCCAGGTCGGCGTCGCCCTGGGCAAGCTCGCCCGGCCGCTGATGGCGGCCTACCTGGAACAGAACGGCACCTGGGAAGCCCTGCGGCCCTGGCGCGGCCACAGCTACCTGGATCAACTGGGCCAGTTCGCCCGCGACGCCCTGCCGGCCATCTGGGAAGAACTGGAAGGCCTGGCCGAGGGGCTGCGCATGCCGCTGGCCGACGTGCTGCTCTGGAATTGCCGCGGCGACCTGCTGCACAGCAGCACCGGCGATGGTTGCACCTCGGTGGCCCTGAAGGCCGCGGACGGCACCCGCTGGATCGGCCACAACGAAGACGGCGACCCGTATCTGTACGGCCGCTGCCACCTGGTGGACGTGGCGCTGGAAGATGCGCCGGGTTACCTCAGCTTCTATTACCCGGGGTCGCTGCCCGGCCACACGTTTGCCGCCAACCGCGCTGGCCTGGTGCAGACCATCAACAACCTGCGCACGCGCCAGCGCCACCCGGGCGTGCCGCGCATGCTGCTGGCGCGGGCGGTGCTCGATTGCACCACGCTGGACGAGGCCATCGCGCTGCTGCGCGATGCCCCGCGCTCGGGCGGCTTTCACCATACGCTGGGATCGGCCGCCGACCCGCGCATCTTCAGCGCCGAGGTCGCGCCGGGCGGCGCCTCGTTCCTGGAAATCGGTACGCGCTACGGCCACGCCAACCACATGATCCACCAGGAAACCCGCGGCCAGGCGCAGATCGTCACCGACTCGTCGCGCACCCGCCAGAACCGCATCGAAGGCATCGTCGATGGCTGGTCGCCGGCCACCGGCGGCGCCGACCTGCTGGCCGCGCTGCACGACACCCATGGCGACCTGCCCATCCTGCGCACGGCCAAAGACGATCCGGACGACGAGAACACCCTGGCCACCGCCATGTTCGAGATCCGCGACGACGAGGTGACGCTGCGGGTCTACGACCGCAAGGCCCGCGCCGACATCGCGCTGGACGTCATGACCGACCCCGACGACGAAAAAAAGCCCGATCCCGCCTGAGCGAAACCGGGCTGCCCGGGCCGTACCGCGATCGCGCCACGGCCCGGCGACGGTCAATGCCGTGCGGCGTCAGGCCGCACCGTAACCGCCGCCCCCAGGGGTTTCCACCACGAACACATCACCGGGGCGCAACTGGGCGCTGTCCTGCGGACCCAGTTCCTCGATCGAACCGTCCAACCGCTCGACGTAGTTGCGACCCATGGCAGCGGGTTGGCCGCCCGCCAGGCCGAACGGCGCGAACCGGCGGTTGTTCGACAGGATGGCCGCGGTCATGTCTTCCAGGAAGCGGATGCGTCGGATACCGCCGTCGCCACCGCGATAGCGCCCTGCCCCGCCCGAGCCATGGCGGATCTCGTACGATTCCAGCCGCACCGGGAAACGGAACTCCAGCACTTCGGGGTCCGTCAGGCGCGAGTTGGTCATGTGGGCCTGCACCACGGACGTCCCCGCAAAGCCTTCGTCGTGCGGACCCGCGGCGTCGATCTTGACCGGGCCTGCGCCCGTACCGCCCGAGATGGTCTCGTAGTATTGGTGACGCGCGTTGCCGAAGGTGAAGTTGTTCATCGTGCCCTGGCTGGAAGCCAGCACGCCCAGCGCGCCATACAGCGCATTGACGATGCACATGGACGTTTCGACGTTGCCCGCCACCACCGAGGCCGGCGGGTTCGGACGCAGCATCGAGCCTTCCGGCAGGATGATGGACAGCGGCACCAGGCAACCGTCGTTCAGCGGGATGTCGTCGTTGACCAGGGTGCGGAACACATACAGCACCGCGGCCACGGCGATGGCGCCCGGGGCGTTGAAGTTGTTGTCCAGCTGCGGCGACGTGCCGGTGAAGTCCACCACGGCGCTGCGCGCCTGGTTGTCCACCCGCACGGCCACCCGGATCACCGCGCCGTTGTCCAGCGGGTATTCGTAGCTGCCGTCCTTGAGCACCGAAATCACGCGGCGCACGGCCTCTTCGGCGTTGTCCTGCACGTGGCCCATGTAGGCCCGCACCACGTCCAGCCCGAAGTGATCGCACATGCGC
Source organism: Achromobacter sp. 1014246743 (assembly GCF_059760725.1). Lineage (NCBI taxonomy): Bacteria > Pseudomonadati > Pseudomonadota > Betaproteobacteria > Burkholderiales > Alcaligenaceae > Achromobacter > Achromobacter sp. 1014246743. The sequence goes on along the minus strand of NZ_JCBANA010000038.1, from coordinate 55,493 downwards.
AGCAATTCCTGCACGCCCTTTTCGTTGGCGGCGATCTGTGCGTGCATGTCGGCGATGTTCTGGTCGGGGTTGCGCGCCGGCCAGCGGCCCGAACCCAGGATGTCGCGCGCCGCCTGTTCGCGGAACTCGCCGCCCTTGACCAGCTGGAAGTTCGTGAACAGCACGCCTTCGTCTTCCACCGTCTTGGAATCCGGCGGCATCGAGCCCGGCGTGGTGCCGCCGATGTCGGCGTGGTGGCCGCGCGAGCCGACGTAGAAGAGGATTTCGCTGCCCTTGCGGTCGAACACCGGGGTGATGACGGTGACGTCCGGCAAGTGGGTGCCGCCGTGGTACGGGTCGTTGACCACATAGGCGTCGCCCGGCTGCATGCGGCCGGCGTTGGCGTGCATGACCGTGCGCACCGATTCCCCCATGGACCCCAGGTGCACCGGCATGTGCGGCGCGTTGGCGATCAGGCGTGCCTTGGCGTCGAAAATGGCGCAGGAGAAATCCAGGCGTTCCTTGATGTTGACCGAGTACGCCGTGTTCTGCAGGCGGTAGCCCATCTGCTCGGCGATCGACATGAAGAGGTTGTTGAAGACTTCCAGCATCACCGGGTCGGCCTGGGTGCCGATGGCCCGGCGCTGCGGACGGGCCTCGACACGGCGGATCACGAAGTGATCCTGCGCCGTCAGTTCGGCCTGCCAGCCGGGTTCGACGACGGTGGTCTGGTTGGGCTCCGAGATGATGGCGGGGCCCGCCACCACGTCGCCGCCGGCCATGTCTTCACGCACATACAGGGGCGTGTCGCGCCAGGCGCCGCCGCTGTACATCCGCACCGTCTGACGCGCAGCCAGCGCGCCGTCGCGGGTGCGCGATGCGGGCGTTTCGGTCACGCGTTCGCCGCCGCCCGTCGCTTCGACCGAAATGGTCTCGACCACCAGCTCGCGGTTGGGCATCAGGAAGGAATAACGCTGGCGGTAGGCAGCCTCGAAGTCGCGGCGGGCCTGTTCCAGGTCGCCATAGGCAACTTCCAGCGCCGTATCCGTGCCGCGGTATTTCAGGTGCAGGCGGCGCTGCACGCTGATGTCGCTGTCGGCCACGTGCTGACGACGCAATTCGCCCACGGCCTGGCTGGCCAGCGCGTCCAGGTCGCCGGCCAGTTCGCGCATCAGGTCGGCATCCAGCACCTTTTCAACGGTCTTCTGGCGCATGTCGGTCTGGTCGGCCAGGCCCATGCCGTAAGCGGACAGCACGCCGCCCAGCGGATGCGCGAACACGGTCGTCATGCCCAGGGCGTCGGCCACCAGGCAGGCATGCTGCCCGCCCGCGCCGCCGAATACCGTCAGGGCGTATTCGGTGACGTCGTGGCCGCGCTGCACCGAGATGCGCTTGATGGCCTCGGCCATGTTGCCCACGGCAATTTCCAGGAAGCCTTCGGCCAGTTGCTCGGGCGACATGTCGCGCCCCGTGGCCGCGCGCACCTCGTCGGCCATGGCCGCAAAGCGCTGCGCCACGGCGTCGCGGTCCAGCGGCTCGTTGGCCTCGGGGCCGAACACCTTCGGGAAGAAGTCGGGTTGGATCTTGCCCAGCAGCACGTTGCAGTCCGTCACGGCCAGCGGACCGCCTCGGCGGTAGCAGGCCGGGCCGGGGTTGGCGCCGGCCGAGTCCGGGCCGACGCGCAGGCGCGCGCCGTCGAAATGCAGGATCGAGCCGCCGCCGGCCGCCACGGTGTGGATGCTCATCATCGGGGCGCGCATGCGCACGCCGGCCACCTGGGTTTCGAACTCGCGCTCGAATTCGCCGGCGTAGTGCGAGACGTCGGTGGACGTGCCGCCCATGTCGAAGCCGATGATCTTGTCAAAGCCGGCCTGTTCGCTGGTGCGGACCATGCCGACGATGCCGCCGGCCGGGCCGGACAGAATGGCGTCCTTGCCGCGGAAGCGATGGGCGTCGGTCAGGCCGCCGCTGGACTGCATGAACATCAGGCGGATGCCGGGCAATTCGCCGGCCACCTGGTCCACGTAGCGCTTGAGAATGGGCGACAGGTAGGCGTCGACCACGGTGGTGTCGCCACGCGAGACGTACTTGATCAGCGGGCTGACCTCGTGCGAGGCCGAGACCTGCGTAAAGCCGACTTCCCGGGCGATGCGGGCGGCGCGTTGCTCGTGCCCGGCGGCGTGCCAGGCGTGCATGAACACGATCGCCACGGCACGGATGCCGCTGTCGAACGCGGCCTGGATGTCGCGGCGCAGGCCGGCTTCGTCCAGGTCGCGGATCACTTCGCCATCGGCGGCGACGCGCTCGTCGGCCTCGACCACGCTTTCGTACAGCATTTCCGGCAGCACGACGTTGCGGTCGAACAGGCGCGGACGGTTCTGGTAGGCAATTCGCAGGCCATCACGGAAGCCGCGGGTGGTGACCAGCAGCGTGCGTTCGCCCTTGCGTTCGAGCAAGGCGTTGGTGGCCACGGTGGTGCCCATCTTCACGCATTCGACCTGTTCGGTCGGCACCGGCTGCCCGGGAGCGATGCCCAGCAGCTTGCGGATGCCTGCCACGGCGGCGTCGCGGTACTGCTCGGGATTTTCCGACAGCATCTTCGCGGTGGTGGTCGAGCCATCGGGGCGGCGCGCCACGATGTCGGTGAAGGTGCCCCCACGATCAATCCAGAATTGCCACTTCATAAGTATCCTCGGGTACGGGAAGCCGCCGCGGCGCAGGCGTCACGGCGGGTTGCAGGTGCGGGGGCTGGCCCCGCGTATCGGTTATAGGGAGGTCGCCGCGCGCGCCGCCTGGTCGTACAGGCCGGACAGCGCGCGCAGGGTGTGCGCCAGCTGGCGGCTGAATTCCAGGCCGCCCCCGCCCGGCGCATCCAGGCCGGCGGTCAGGCATTGCTCGCGGATTTCGCCGTAGCGCTTGATGATGGCCGCGCCTTCGGACGTGACGCTGTAGAACACTTCCTTGCTGGCGCGCTCGCCCTTGACCACGCCCAGGCGGTCCAGCTTCTTGAGCGCGTAATTGACGATGTGGGTGTCTTCGACGTTGAGCGTGAAGCAGATGTCGGCCAGCTTCTTGGGACGCTGGCGATGGAACACGTGGTGAAACACCATGACGTCGGTCGGCGTCAGGTCGGGCAGGCCCGCGGCCGCCATGCAGCGCACCGTCCAGCGGTCAAAGGCGTGGCTGGCGATCATCAGGCCGAATTCGACTTCGGACAGATCGGGCGCGCTGCCCCCGGCCAGATGGGCCGACGAGGCAATCAACGTGGAGGTCATAGAGGCCGGGCTAGAAGTTTATCTGTGCGAAATACTAATAATTTATCTATATTTCATCAATAAAAAATAAATCAGGGACATAAAAAATCCCCCATTTCGAGGGAATACCCTGAGAGGAAAGCGCGCGGCAGGCGCGCCCTCCTGGCCCGCCGTCGCGCTATGGCGCGTCCCAGCCGGCCGGCAAGTGCGCGCGGATCAGCGAGCCGGCGATCGAGATGCGCGCCGCGATCTCGGGCATCGGGTCGCCCGGCCCGAACCAGCGGGCGTCGGCGATCTCGTCCTCCTGGACGCGGATGTCGCCCGACACGTATTCGGCGGTATAGGCCACCATCAGCGAATGCGGGAACGGCCAGGACTGGCTGCCGAAGTACTTCAGGTTGCCGACCTTCAGGCCCACTTCTTCGAAGACCTCGCGGTGCACGGTCTGCTCGATGCTCTCGCCCGGTTCGACGAAGCCGGCCAGCGCGGTGTAGCGCGAGGCGGCGTTGGTGGTGTGACGGGCCAGCAGGATGCTGTCGCCCTTGCGGATCAACACCATCATGGCGGGCGAAATGCGCGGATAGGCCGAGAAGCCGCAGGCCGGGCAACGCTGGCAGAATTCGCCGGCCACGCGCACCGTGGCGGTGCCGCAGGCGCCACAGAAACGGTGCGTGCGCGCCCATTCCGCGATCTGGTAGGCCCGGCCGGCCAGCGCCATGCGTTCGTCGTCGAACACGCCAAACAGCGAACGCAGCTTCTTGAAGGCATAGCCGTGCGGCGGCTCGACGCCGGGCTCGACGTGGATGGTGCGGGCCGGCGACTCCGGCGCGGCCCAGACCGGTTGCAGCCCTTCGGCCGCCACGCCCACCCGGACACAGGCGTCCAGGTCGGGCAATACGCTGGATGCTTCTTCGACCAGCAATTCATCACGACGGAAAACGAAATTCACACAAGCCTCTGCGGCAGGATTCAACGTTGGAATCTTAGAAGAAAAACGTGTATCGCGATGCATTGCGCGACGCCACAACACAATAATTCAAGCTTCAATCATTGTGGCGTAGCGGTCCTAGGAATTACCCGTAAATGCGTGTCCACAGGCACTTTGTGACTGCACGGCAACATAGAATGGCACGGCTTTTCTGCAACGCGTCATAAGCGCGCGCTCTTTTTTTCGCAATGCCTACCGGGCAAGCACCGCCTTGCCACCATTCGCAAAGAAGGACCACCCCATGTTCAAGAAAATCTCGCTGCTGACCGGCAGCATCCTCCTGGCGTTCAGCGCGGGCGCACAGGCTCAAACCAAATGGGACCTGCCCAGCGCCTACCCGGCCAGCAACTTCCACGTCGAGAACCTGACCACCTTCATCAAGGACGTGGACACCCTGTCCGAAGGCAAGCTGAAGATCACGCTGCACAACAACGCCTCGCTGTACAAGGCGCCGGAGATCAAGCGCGCGGTCCAGGGCAACCAGGCCCAGATCGGCGAGATTCTCCTGACCAACTTCGCCAACGAAGACCCGATCTACGAACTGGATGGCCTGCCCTTCCTGGCCACCGGCTACGAGGCGTCGTTCAAGCTGTACCAGGCGCAGAAGCCGTTCCTTGAAAAGAAGCTGAATTCGCAGGGCATGACGCTGCTGTACGCCGTGGCGTGGCCGCCCCAGGGCATCTTCGCCAACAAGGACATCAAGCAGATCAGCGACATGAAGGGCCTGAAATGGCGCGCCTACAGCCCGGTGACGGCCAAGATCGCTGAACTCGTCGGCGCCCAGCCCGTGACCGTGCAGCAGGCCGAACTGGCCCAGGCGCTGGCCACCGGCGTGATCGACTCGTACATGTCCTCGGCCTCGACCGGCTACGACACCAAGACCTACGAGTACATCAAGAAGTTCTACGACACCCAGGCCTGGCTGCCCAAGAACGCCGTGATCGTGAACAAGAAGGCCTTCGAGGTGCTGGATCCGGCCACGCAAGCCGCCCTGAAGAAGGCCGGTGCGCAAGCCGAAGAACGCGGCTGGAAGCTGTCGCAGGAAAAGAACAAGTGGTACCAGGAAGAGCTGGCCAAGAACGGCATGGAAACCATCAAGCCGACGGTCGAGCTCAAGGAAGGCCTGTCGGTCATCGGCAAGCGCATGCTGGACGACTGGCTCAAGAAAGCGGGTGCTGACGGCCAGGCCATGATCGACGCCTACAAGAAGCAGTAATCGACATCATGCGCCGCTTTCTAGATGGTCTTTACGGCGCGGCCGGCCTGTTGGCCGGCCTGTGCACGATTGGTGTACTGGTGTCGGTGCTGGCCGCGATCGTCGCGCGCCAGCTCGGCCTGAACATACCCGGCACGGATGCCTATGCCGGGTATTTCATGGCCGCCGCCGGATTCCTGGCTTTGGCCAGCACGTTCAAGCACGGCGAACACATCCGCGTGACGCTGCTCTTGAACTCGCTGTCGCCCGCCGGCAGCCGCCGCCTGGACATTTTCGCGTTGGCGATGGGCTGCCTGCTGGCCGCCACATTCGCGTTCTTCAGCATCAAGCTGGCCTACGACTCGTGGCAGTTCAACGACATTTCGACGTCCAACGACGCCACGCCGCTGTGGATTCCGCAGCTGAGCATGGCCGCGGGCACCGTCCTGTTCCTGGTCGCCCTGCTCGATGAGCTGGTCCGCCGTTCACGCGGCCTGGCCGCCGCCACCTCGCAGCAAACCCATGAATGAACTTCTCGTCATTACCTTATTGGTCGTCTCGATCTTCGCGCTGCTGGGCTGCGGCGTCTGGGTCGGCCTGACGCTGGCGGGCACCGCCTGGATCGGCATGGAGATCTTCTCCAGCCGCCCGGCCGGCGACGCCATGGCCGTCACCATCTGGGGCGCCTCGTCCAGCTGGACCCTGACCGCCCTGCCCTTGTTCCTGTGGATGGGAGAAATCCTGTTCCGCACCCGGCTGTCCGAAGACCTGTTCAAGGGCCTGGCGCCGTGGCTGAACCGCCTGCCCGGCCGGCTGCTGCACACCAACGTCATCGGCTGCGCGATCTTCGCGGCGGTGTCGGGGTCGTCGGCCGCCACCTGCGCCACGGTCGGCAAGATGACCATTCCCGAGCTGACCCGCCGCGGCTACCCCGAGGAGAAGATCCTGGGCACGCTGTCGGGCGCCGGCACCCTGGGGCTGCTGATCCCGCCATCGATCATCATGATCGTCTACGGCGTGGCGGCGGACGTGTCCATCGCCAAGCTGTTCATCGCGGGCATCGTGCCGGGCATCCTGCTGGCGCTGTTGTTCATGGGCTACATCGCCTGGTGGGCCCTCCGCAATCCCGGCCAGGTGCCGGCCGCCGACCCCGGCCTGACGTTCATGGAAAAGCTGTCGCGCTCGCGCCACCTGATTCCCGTGATGCTGCTGATCGGCGCGGTGCTCGGTTCCATCTACACCGGCGTCGCCACGGCCACCGAGGCTGCGGCAGTGGGCGTGGTGGGCGCGTTGATCCTGTCGGCGCTGCAAGGCTCCCTGAACCGCAGCACCTTCATGCAATCGCTGCTGGGCGCCACCCGGCTGTACTGCATGATCGCGCTGATCCTGGCCGGCGCGCAGTTCCTGACGCTGGCCATGGGCTACATCGGCTTGCCTCGGGCGCTGGCCGAATGGATCGGCGGGCTGGGCCTGTCGCAGTTCGGCCTGATCATGGCGCTGATGGTGTTCTTCATTGTCCTGGGCTGCTTCCTGGACGGCATCTCGATCGTCGTGCTGACCATGGGCGTGCTGCTGCCCACGGTGCAGGCGGCCGGCATCGACCTGATCTGGTTCGGCATCTTCATCGTTTTCGTTGTGGAAATGGCACAGATCACCCCGCCGGTGGGCTTCAACCTGTTCGTGCTGTCGGGCATGAGCGGGCGCGAACTGCCCTACATCGCCAAGGCCTCGCTGCCGATGTTCTTCCTGATGATCCTGGCGGTGCTGCTGCTCTATGCCATCCCTGGCATTGCGACGTGGCTGCCGCTGCACATGACGCTTTGAGCGCCTGAGCCCTCCCGAAACCCCGTTCTTGCAACGGGGTTTTTTTTGGAACAATCACGGGATTGTTTCAACAATCGCCTTTTTTGGAATTCTGTAAACCCAGGGAAAACGCCAAAAAGATAAAGCAACAACACAACCCGTAACTTTTTTAGAATCCCCGTGGCGTTCTGGTTGCGCACCACGATGGCGCATCGAACGCACAAACGGCCAACGCTCCGGACCCGCGCCAACCCTGGCGTCGGTGCGACGGCCCAGCTCCAGGCGAACCGCCAGGTGCAACCAGCCGAGTCACAAGCCCGGCTCACGCTAAGAACAGAAACATCTAGGAGAAGCCTTCGTGAAACGCATCACCCTCTCTCTCGCTGCAGCCGGCCTCGGCCTTGCCGCCGGTGCCGCTTCGGCGGAAACCAGCGTGACCCTGTACGGTATCGCCGACGTCAGCATGCGCTACGTCAACACCAGCTCCGGCTCGACCGGCGTGGACGGCAGCCGCATCTCGATGGAAAACGGCGCCATCTCGAACAGCCGCTGGGGCCTGCGTGGCTCGGAAGACCTGGGCGACGGCAACCGCGCCTTCTTCCGCCTGGAGCAAGGCTTCAACGTGCAGAACGGTCGCGGTTCCGACACCAGCAAGACCTTCAACCGCCTGGCCTACGTCGGCCTGGACGGCGGCAAGATCGGCGCGCTGACCCTGGGTCTGCAGAACACGGTGATCCAGGACCTGATGGCGGACTACTTCGATCCGCTGACCGTCGGTAACTACAACGAAAACTCGTGGCTGCCCGCCGCCATGGGCCGCGTGCGCAACAACAACACCGTGCGCTACTCGAACACGCTCGGCGACCTGAACGTCATCGCGTCGTGGGCCAACGGCGACCGTTGGGACGACAAGAAGGCTGGCCAGCAAATGGGCATCAGCCTGCGCTACACCGCCGGCCAGCTCGGCCTGGGCGGCGCGTTCATGAAGACGTACCAAGGCACCGATTCCGACCTGCGCCAGCAAGTCTGGAACCTGAGCGCCTCGTATCAGTTCGAAAGCGCCAAGATCTTCGCCGGCTACTTCAACGGCCGCGACCAGACCGGCTGGGTCAACGCCGTCATGGGTGGCACCACCACCGCCCAGCTCGACCGCAAGGACAACGGCTACTTCGCCGGCGTGACCTGGCAGGCCACCCCGCGCTGGGCCATCACCGGCGCCGCCTACTACGACCAAAGCAAGAACGTGGTCGAAGACGGCGACAAGGGCAAGCGCTACGCCCTGGTGGCCGTGGCCGAGTACTCGCTGTCCAAGCGCACCCAGGTGTACGGCACCGTCGACTACAACAAGGTCAACGATGCCGTCACCGGCGAAATCGCCGGCCGCACCAGCCAGATCGGCGCCGGCCTGGGCATCCGCCACATTTTCTAAGTCCTTCACCGGACTCAAGGCCTACCCCCGGCCGCATGTCAAAAAGCCCACCGCTTGCGCGGTGGGCTTTTTCTTCGTGCTGCGCCAGCGCCCGGGCTACATCCCCAGATACGCGCGGCGCACCTCGTCCGACGCCGCCAGTTCGGCCGCATCGCCCGACAGCGCAATGCGCCCGCTTTGCATCACGTAGGCGCGCGCCGCCACTTCCAGCGCCTGCGCCATGTTCTGCTCGACCAGCAGCACCGACAGGCCGTCATCGCGGTTCAGCGCGGCCAGGGCGTCGAAGACCTGCTCGACCAGCAAGGGCGACAGGCCCAGGCTGGGCTCGTCGATCAACAGCAATCGCGGACCGCTCATCAGCGCGCGGCCGATGGCCAGCATCTGCCGTTCGCCGCCGGACATGGTGCCCGCCAGTTGCTCGCGCCGCTCTTTCAGGCGCGGGAACAAGGCGTAGACCTTGTCCAGCCGCTCCTGGTAGATGCGTTCGTCGCGCACCGTGTAGGCGCCCAGCCGCAGGTTCTGCTCGACCGGTTGGCGGGCAAACACCCGCGCGCCTTCCGGAATCATCGCGATGCCCTGCTTGACCAGCTGGTCCGGCGGGGTGCCCGTGATGTCGCGCCCTTCGAAGACCACCCGGCCTTCCTTGGGCTTGACCGAGCCGATGATGGCCAGGAGCGTGCTGGACTTGCCGGCGCCGTTGGCGCCCAGCAGCGCGGCGATCTCGCCGGGGCGCACCTCCAGGGAAATGCCGCGCACGGCTTGCACGCCGCCATAGGCCACGCTCAGGTTCTCTACCTTCAACATCACTTCAGGCACGGTGCTTTCTCCCCAGATAGGCTTCGATCACGGCGGGATTGCGCACGATGTCCTGCGGCGCGCCTTCGGCGATCATCTGGCCGAAGTTCAGCACCAGCACCCGCTGGGCCAGCCGCATCACCACTTCCAGCACGTGCTCGACGATGATGAGCGTGACGCCGGCGGCATGGATGCCGCGCAGGATCTCGGCCAGCGCGATGGCCTCGGCCGGGTTCAGGCCGCCCGCCACTTCGTCCAGCAGCAGCATGCGCGGTTCGGTGGCCAGCGCGCGCGCCAGTTCCACCCGCTTCTGCCCCGCCACGTTCAGCTCGGCCGCCAGCGTGTTGGCGCGATCGGCCAGGCCCACCAGTTCCAGCACCTTGGCCGACGCGCGGCGCGCATCGGGCAGCCGCGGATGGCGCAGCAGCGCGCCGACCATGGCGTTTTCCAGCACCGTCATCTGGCCGAAGCTGCGCGGGATCTGGTAGGTGCGCACCAGCCCCATCGCCGCGACCTGCTCGGGCCGCCGGCCGATCATGGATTCGCCGCCGAACGTCACCGTGCCCGAGGTGGGCTCGTGATGGCCCACCAGGCCGTTGAACAGCGTGCTCTTGCCCGCCCCGTTGGGGCCGATGATGGCGACGATCTCGCCCGCTTCGACCGACAGCGAGATATCCTTGTTGGCGACCAGGCCGCCGAAGCGCTTGGTCAGGTCCTTAACGTCCAGCAGAGCCACGGCGCCTCCTCAATGTCACCAGACCGCCTGGCAGGAACAGGGTGACGAGCAGAATCGCCAACCCGAAAATCAGCAGGTCCAGGCCCAGGCCCGAACTGCCCCACAGCACACGCGTGCCTTCCGACAGCGGCAGCAGCACCGCCGCGCCCAGCCACGGCCCGACCAGCGTACCCACGCCGCCCAGGATGGCCACCAGCACCACCTGCACCGACATCGTCAGGCTGAACATCGATTCGGGATCGATGAAGCCGACATACATGGCAAAGAAGCCGCCCCAGACGCCCGTCATGCCCGCCGACAGCACGAACGCCAGCATCTTGTAGCGGTCGGCCGGCACGCCCAGGCTGCGCGAGGCGGCCTCGTCGCCGTTGATGGCACGCCAATAGAAGCCGGTCTTGGAATGCACCAGGAAGTACGTGGCGCAGAACGTCAGGAACGCCAGCCCCACCGCGATCAGGTAGTACGGCACCTTGCTGCGAAACAGCAGCATCCAGGCCGCATCGCCGATCGGGGCTTCCAGCCCCACCGCCCCGCCCGCCCATTCCCAATTGATCAGCAGCAGCAAGCCGATCTGCAGCAGCGCGATGGTGGCCATGGCGAAATAATGGCCGGACAGGCGCAAGGTCGGCCCGCCCACCAGCCAGGCCAGCGCGGCGCTGATCAGTCCGCCCAGCGGAATGCCCAGGAGCGGCGTGAGCTTCAGGTGATGCAGCAGCAGCAAGGTGGTGTAGCCCCCCACGCCCACGAACACGCTGTGGCCGAAGGAAATGCGCCCCAGGAAGCCGCCCACCAGGTTCCAGCATGCGCCCAGCGCGCCGAACATGATGGCCAGGAGCAGCACTTGCAAGGTGAACGAATCGGTCACCGCCAGCGGCACCGCCGCCAGCAAGACCGCCACGCCCAGGGCCACGGCCACCGGCCACTTCGGCACGCCCGCGGACGCGCCATCGATTTTCTGTGTCGTCGTCATGTCACCACCGCCCGAACAGGCCGCGCGGCCGGTACCAGAGAACCAGAATGAACAGGATGAACACGCTGACCGTCTTCAAGGCGGGCGCGACGAAGTAGCCCGTCATCGCCTCGATGATGCCGATCAGGATGCCCGCGATGAACGCGCCGGGCAGCGAGCCGAAACCGCCCATGCACACGGCCACGAAGGCCAGCAGGCCGAACACCGTGCCCACCGACGGAAACACGTAGAAGAACGTGGTCAGCAGCGCGCCGGCAAGACCCACCGCGGCGCTGCCCAGCATCCAGACCTGGGCGTTGACGCGGTCCGGCGAAATGCCCACCAGCGCCGCCACCTGGCGGTCTTCGGCCACCGCCTGCAGGGCATGGCCCCAGCGAGTGCGGTACACCAGGATGAAGAGCGCAATGATCACCACCAGCGCGATCAGGCCGGTCACCACCTGCGGACGGCCCAGCGAAATGCCCGCCAGCGTCACGCTGCCGGACACCATCGTGTCGGGCAGGCTGCGGTAGTCGGGGCTGAAGGCGATGAAGGCCAGCTGGCGCAGCACCAGGCCCAGCCCGAAGGTGGCCAGGATGACCGCCATGGCCGGTCCTTTCTGCAAGCGCTTGATGATCAGCGCATAGGTCAGGAAGCCGACGAAGGCCAGCACGATGGCAACCAGGGGCGCGGACAGCGTGGGGTCGATGTGACCCAGGGTGTAGAGCCAATAGGCGGCATACATGCCGAGCATCAGGAATTCGCCGTGGGCGAAGTTGATGACGTCGGTGATGCCCCATATCAGCGCCAGCCCCACCGCCACCGCGGCATAGATCAGGCCGTTGAACAGGCCTGCCGAGAGAGCTTCAAACATGGAGTGCTCCTGTGGCGGGCCCCCGCGGCCCGCCACGGCTGATGATTACTTCCAGGAGAACGGCAGCGTGGGCAGCGTCTTGTCGGTGCGGTACTTTTCCGGCCACACCGTCTGGTAGGACGAACCCTTCAGTTCCAGGATCAGGCCCGAGCCCTTGGTGTTCTGGCCCTTGTCGTCGAACTTCACGCCGGCCCAGGGCATGGCCACTTGCGCCTCGCCCAGGTCGGTGGCGGCCAACGCCTTGCGGATCGCTTCCGGATCGGTGGAACCGGCGCGGTTGATGGCGTCGGCCAGCACCAGCACGCCCTGCATCGAACGGGCGTTGTTGCCGTTCAGGTCCTTGCCGGTCTTGGCCTTGTACATGTCGTTGATCTTCTTCAAGCCGGCCTTGGCGGCGGCGACGTCGTTGCCCCAGACGTCGCGCGTCAGCACGCCCTGCACCTGCGGGCCCACTTCCTGCACGAAGCGCGAATCGATGAAGCCGGCGTCGTTGGCCAGGAGGACCGGCGGCGCGTACTTGCTTTCACGCATGGTGCGCACGAACAGCATGGCGTCCGAGGTATAGCTGGCGAAGATCGCCACGTCGGGCTTGGCCGCGGCCAGCTTCTGCACTTCGGCGGTCACCGAGGCCGAGCCGGCGCTGTAGGCGATGTTGGCCACCACCTGGCGCTTGTACTGCTTGGCGAACTTCTCGACCGCCTTGTACGTGTTGACGCCGAAGTCGGTGTTCTCGTACACCACGGCGATCTTGGCGGTCGGCGTGCCCTGGATGCCATCCAGGAACTGCATCATGTTTTCAACGAAGGTGTCGTCGTTGGGCGAGGTGCGGAAGAACCACTTGTAGCCGCGCTCGGTCAGGTCCGGGCTGCTGGATTCCCCATTCAGGTAAGGAATGCCGCGTTGCTCGGCGATGCGGCTGGCGGTCTTGGTGACGGCGGACTGGTAGGCGCCAGTCAGGGCCACCACCTTTTCCTGGTCGATCAGGCGCTGCGCGTCGGCCAGGCCCACTTCCGGCTTGCCTTGCGAATCGCCGAACACCACTTCGATCTTGGCCCCGCCCAGCGCCGGCAACCCGGCGCCCGCGGCCAGGGGGATGCCCTCGAGCTCGGGATGCGGATTGTTGATGATGTCCACGGCCAGTTCCACCGCGGCCTTGATTTCGGCGCCGGTGGACGCCAGCGCGCCGGACAAGGGATAGATCGCACCGATCTTGACGGTCTTGACCTGCGCCTGCGCCGGCAATGGCGCGACGGCCAGCAGCGCCAGACTTGCGGCGACACCCGCAATGAGCTTCATCTTCATTACTAGACTCCTGGAAAAATCCCACTGTGAAAGCAATGCAATGTGCGGGGCGCGCGGCCCCGGGCCCGGTGGATCCGGGCTTGCGGCAACCCGCCACCCTCCGGCATGCCGGAAGGCGGTGGGCCCTGAACTTTTGTCGCCTTTTCCCCTTGTCCTTTCATGGATCGTTCTGGAGGCAAAACCAAAGCTGCTTGGCGCGCCCGGCTGGCGGGCGCCTGTGATGCGGACTGCTTGATCGTGTGTGAGGTTGAAGATTCCTGTCCGTGACCCTGTTTCTAGCGCGAATGCGCTGACGGAATACTGAGAAATTGCCCGCCTGGCCTACAGGATGGCCATGCGGCTGTTGATGAGGTCGGTGACCAGCATGTGGCCGGGCGCGTGGGTGATGCAGAATTCGGGGCGGACCGCCGCCACGACCGACTGCGGCGTCACGCCGCACGCCCAGAACACGGGCAGTTCGCCCGGCCGCACCTCCACCGGGTCACCATAATCCGGCCGATTGATGTCGGCAATCCCGATCAACGCGGGGTCGCCGATGTGGACCGGCGCGCCGTGCACCGAGGGAAAACGTGAGGTCACCTGGATGGCGCGGATGGCGTCCGCGGCCTTGAGCGGGCGCATCGACACCACCAGCGGCCCGCCAAAGGCGCCGGCCGCGTGGGTCGGGATGCTGGTGCGGTACATGGGCACGTTGCAGCCCTGCTCGATATGGCGCACGGGCAGGCCGTTGTCCAGCATCGCCTCTTCGAACGAGAACGAGCAGCCGATCAGGAACGACACCAGGTCGTCGCGCCAGATGTCGCGCACGTCGGTCGGTTCGGCCACCAGTTCGCCGTCCTGCCAGACGCGGTAGCGCGGGATGTCGGTGCGGATGTCGATGTCGTGGCCCAGTTCGGGCAAGGCCGGATCGCCCGGCTCGGACATGGCCAGCAAGGGACAAGGCTTGGGGTTGCGCTGGCAGAAATGCAGGAAATCGGCGGCCAGCGCGCGGGGCAGGATGGCCAGGTTGGCCTGCACGTGGCCCGGGGCCAGGTTGGCGGTGGGCCCGGTCAGTTTGCCGCTGCGGGCGTCGAGCCGGGCGCGGCGCGCCAGTTCGATGCTGTTGCGGGCCGCCAAATCGAATGCCATGTCTATTCCCCTTGCGCCAGTGTTGGTATGGGGACATTGCACAGGAACTCGGCGCCAGCGTCTAATCACATGTTGCGATAGACCCCGATCAGAATTCCTTATCAGGGTTTTGCCGGATGGCGCAGCGCCTCATCCCGCGCAATCTGCTGGGCGGCTTCGGCCACGGCGCGCGGCACCTGGCTGTCAGGCCCCTGCATCCAGCACGCGGTGTAGTGCAGCGGCGGCAAGGCCGGCGCCTTGACGTCCAGCAGCCGCAACTCGCCCTGCACCAGCTCTTTTTGCAGGATCACCGGCGCGATCACCGCCGTGCCGATGCCGTCCAGCGCCATCCGCACGATCACGCTCAGGGCCGAGCTGCCATACATGCGCGGCGAATCGACGCCAGCCTGCTGCAGCAACTGCCGCACCGCGCGATGCGGGTCGGTGGTGGAGGAATAGGTAATGACCGGCCACTGCGCCAAGCGCTTCAGGCTGATGGGCAGGCGCCCCACTTTCAGCTTGGGGCTGGCGACCCAGCTGAGCGGGTAATTGCACAGGTAGAGGTTTTCGACCCTGGGCTCTTCCATGGGCCCCAGCAGGAACGCCAGGTCGATCTGGCGCGACGCCAGCTGCGTCTTGAGCATGGTGGTGGTGTCCACCTGGATTTCGACCATCAACGCCGGATAGGCGTCGTGCAGGTACTCCATCAGGGTGGGCAGCCAGGTGTGCACGATGGTCTCGGACACCCCCAGGCGCAGCGTGCCGCTCATGACGCTCTTGGCGCGCGCCGCTTCCTGCATGTCGCGCCGCAGCTGCAGCATGCGTTCGGCGTGGGACAGCAGTTCGCGGCCCTTGCCGGTGAGCTTGATGCCGCGCACGTCGCGGTCGAACAGGCGGATGCCCAGGTCGGATTCCAGCGACGCGATGCGCTGGGAAATGGCCGGCTGGGTGGCATTGAGCTTTTCGGCGGCCGCGCGGAATCCGCCCAGCGTGGCCACCCAGAAAAACGTCTCGATGTTGCGCAGATCGATCATGGAGCCAGCTTGCCGCGTATCCCGGCGCGTGTCCAGCCGTCAGCGGGGCCGCAACGGCCCCGCCGCCCGCTCAACGCCCGGCGAGCAGGTCTTCGACCGACTGGCCGATGGCCAGGATGCGGCGGTCGGCGCCATTGCTGCCGGCGATCATCAGGCCCACCGGCGCCGTGCCGTCGGCGTGGCACGGCAGCGACAGCGCGCAGCCATCCAGGAAATTGATCAGGGTGGGATTGCGCAGGATCAGGCCGTTGGCGGCGTAATAGGCTTCGTCCGAAGCGGCCAGGTCAGCCACGGGCGGGGCCACGATGGGCGTGGTCGGCATGATCAGGGCGTCGTAGCCGGCGATGCGGCGGTCCACGGCGGCCACCCAGGCTTCGCGCGCGTCGAGCAGGTCCAGGTAGTCGGCCGCGCTCATGTCCTTGCCGCGCATGATCCGCGAGACCACGCGGGGGTCGTAGCGCTTGCCGGCGCGTTCGATCAGGTCGCGGTGCCAGGCCCAGGCCTCGGCCGCGGTAAAGCCGCCCTTGGCATTGATGCTGGCCAGTTCGGCGAACTCAGGAATGGCGATCTCGTCGACCAGCGCGCCGGCCTCGACCAGGCGGGCCACGGTGCGGGCAAAGGTGTCGGACACGTGCTTGTCCATGGCGTCCAGTGCCAGCGTCTTGGGCACGGCCAGGCGCAGGCCGCGCAGCGGCAGCGCCTCGGGCACCGGGCCGCCCTCGCCCGACAGAATCGCGTCCAGCTCGGCGCAGCAGCGCACGCTGGCGGCGATGGGGCCGATGGAGTCCAGGTTGGCCGACAGCGGCAGCACGCCTTGCATCGACACGCGCCAGGCGCTGGGCTTGAAGCCGGTCAGGCCGCACAGCGCGGCCGGAATGCGCACCGAGCCGCCGGTGTCCGAACCGATGGCGGCCACGGCCATGCCGTCGGCGACCGACACGGCCGCGCCCGACGAAGAGCCGCCGGGAATGCGGCCGGTGTCGCGGTCCCAGGGGTTCAGCGGAGTGCCGTAGTGCGGGTTGATGCCCAGGCCCGAATAGGCGAATTCGGTCATGTTGGTGCGGCCGATGATGACCGCGCCCGCGGCGATCAGGCGTTGGACCACTTCGGCATTGGCGTCGGCCGCGGGTTCGCCTTCGCGCGCCACGGAGCCGGCCATCGTGGTTTCCCCTTCGATGTCGAACAGGTCCTTGATGCTGATCGGCAGGCCTTCCACCGCCGAACGGACGATGCCGGCGGCGCGCAGCGTGTCGGACGCGCGGGCCTGCGCCAGGGCGGCTTCGGCGTACAGGCGGGTGAAGGCGCGCGCGCCCTCGCCCGCCGGGTCGGTGGCGCGGGCCAGCGCGGCCTCGGTCAGTTGCACGGAGGTGGCACGGCCGTCGTTCAGGGCCGCCGTCAGGTCGTTCAGGGTCGCAAGCATAAGGTTCCAGATGCCGCCGGGCGGCGTGAAGAATTCGGTCGGAAAGTCGCGCTGGCGCGCCCCGCCGGGGCGCTCAAAGCCTGTCGGGGCGATCAGGCCACCACGGGCAGGCTTTCGACATGATAACGGTGGCGCAGGCTGCGTTGGCGGCGCGGATCATGCAGTTCCATGGTGAATTCCACCGCTGCGCGGATGCCGCCGATGGCGCCCACCGTGCCGCAGGTCATGCCGGCGCCTTCGGGCAGCATGGCGGCCCCGCCCGTATAGCCGGCGATCAGTTCCTGCGGCGTGCGCAACGAGGCCAGCGGGCCTTCCTGGTACAGCACCTGTACGCCGTTCTCGACGATCCAGGACCGGATGATCAATTCGTCCCAGTAGGCAGCCACGTCGGCCAGGCGCCAGGCCTGGGTGGCCACGGGCTTGACGCACACCTGCTTGGACATGGCCACGCTGACCGTCTCCAGCTTGCGGTCGGTGTGGTCGGACGCGATGCTGACGTACATCTCGCCGCCCGCGGCGAACACGAAGGTCTCGACCTCGCCCGACGAATCGCCGCCCAGCGCCTGCACGCGCTCGCCCTGGGTCAGCTGGTTTTCCGCGATGCGGTAGTACAGCGGCACGCTGCTGGGGCGCGGCACGCCGATGGCGGCCAGTTCTTCGATATGGTGCTCGATCGCAGCCATGTCGCGTCCGGCCCAGCCGGCCACGATCAGGGTGTTGAAATCCACCTCGACCTGGCGGGGGGTGTCGGCTTCGATCTGGAATACGGCTTTCATGACTATCCTGCGAATGGAAAAAAGAAGGGAAACGGGCGCGGCGCCTGGCCGCGCCCCGGGGCAAAGGGGGCCGGCCCTAACCGAACACCCGCGGCAGCCACAAGGCCAGGTCCGGCCAGAACGCCAGCAGCGCCAGCATCACGAACATCGCCAGTACGAACGGCAGGCTGCCGACGATCACGGCGCTCATCGACCCGCTCTTGCGCAGGCTTTGCACCACGAACAGGTTCAGGCCCACCGGCGGCGTGATCAGCGCGGCTTCGACCAGGATGATGATGATGATGCCCAGCCAGATGGGGTCGTATCCCAGTGCGATCATGATGGGTGCCACGATGGGAATGGTCGTGATCATCATGGACAGCGTTTCCATGAAGCAGCCCAGCACCAGGTAGAACACGATCACGATCAGCAGCATCCAGCCCGGCGACAGCCCCAGGCCGGTGATCGACTGGGTCAGTGCGTCGGTCAGGCCGGTGGCGGACATGACGAAGTTCAGGAAGCTGGCGGCCACCACGATCAGCATGATCATCGCGGTGGAACGCATGGTGCCTTCCATGGCCTCGCGCAACATGGTCCAGGTCAGCCGGCGGAACCAGGCGGCCAGGATCAGCGCGCCCAGCACGCCCAGCGCGGCGGCTTCGGTCGGCGTGGCCAGGCCCGCGTAGATCGAGCCCACCACCAGCAGGAAGATGCCCATGGGCGGGGCCAGGTGCACCAGGCTGGCAAAGCGCTCGCCCCAGGTGGCCTGGATCTTCTTGCCGCCCCAGGACGGTTTGGCTACGCAGGCAACGACCACCGTCAGCATGAACAGCGCCGCCATGGCGAAGCCGGGGATGATGCCCGCCAGGTACAGCTTGGGCACCGACGAATTGGTCAGCACCCCGTAGATCACCAGGTTGATCGACGGCGGGATCAGGATGCCCAGCGTGCCCCCGGCCGCCAGGCTGCCCAGGAACAGCGGCTCGTTGTAGCCGTACTTGCGGATCTGCGGGATGGCCACGGTGCCCACGGTCGCGGCCGTGGCCACGCTGGAGCCGGAGGTGGCCGAGAACAGCGTGGACGCGCCGATATTGGCGTGCATCAGGCCGCCCGGCAGCCACGATAGCCACAGGCTCATGGCGCCGTACATCCGTTCGGCGAACCCGGCGCGCAGCAGCACCTCGCCCAGCATGATGAACAGCGGAATGGCGACCAGCAGGAATTCGTTGTTCGTGCTCCACGAGATTTCACCGATGGCGCGCGACAGCGGCAGCATGGAGAACAGCGGGTCCAGGATCAGGCCCAGCACGCCCAGGGCGGCGCCCACGGGAATGGACAGGCCGATCAGCACCAGCAGCAGAGTCAGGGCGGTCGCGATCATGCTGCGGCTCCCTTGACCATGCGTTCACCGGCGGCGGCTTCCTCGTCGGCCTCTTCCTGCGCCGAACGCACGCCGCAGATTTCCTTGACCAGCGCCAGGTCGCCCGTGACCAGCGCGGCCGACGCGCGTGCCAGCATCAGCGCCACGGTCACGCACATCCAGGCCAGCCCCAGCAGCCACAGCCCCTGCGGGATCCACAGCGGCGTCGCCAGCGGCGTGTTGGCCGCCGACTTCTGCGCCCACGAGGTCTGCACCACCTCGAAGGCGTAGTACGTCAGGAACACCATGAAGACCGCCAGGGCCACCATGGACAGCCAGTCCAGCAACGCCGACACGCGTACCGGCAGCATCTGGTAGAGCACGTCCACGCGCACGTTGGCGCGCTGCAGCGTGGCAAAGGCCAGCGCCCACGACGTGCTGATGGCGAAGGCGTAGCTGGACAACTCGTCCGCGCCGCCCGTGTTGAAGCCCAGGAATTTGCGGGCGAGTACGTCAAAGGAAATGAGCAGGACGCTGGCGACGGTCAGCGCCCCGCCCGCCCACACTGCGGCGCGCGAGAAACTCTCGGCACGCCGCAGCAGCCCGCCCAGCAGGCGGAGGTGGTCGGATCGGGTCATGGGCAGAACCTCTTACTTGCTTGCCGTCACGCCCAGCGTCTTGCCGACGGTGGCGTTGAAGTCCTTGACGCATTGCGCCGAGCAGCGGGCGGCCCACTTGGGCAGCACGGCTTCCTGCGTGACCTTCTTGAGCAATGCGCGGTCGGCATCGGACGGCTGCACCAGCACCATCTTGCCCTTGACCGGGAACGGGCAAGCCGCAGCCCCGGTGTTGCAGTCGTAGCCTTCCTGGGTCTGGCGCGCCGCGGCGTCCCAGATGTTGTCGACCAGCGTCTTCACGTTGGCCTGCAGGAACGTGCGGACGTTGGGGTCCAGCTTGTCCCAGGCCTTCTGGTTGACGGCGTGGATCTGCTGGTTCCAGTTGATGGGCAGCGCCACCAGGTGGGTCGACACTTCGTACCACTTGGCCGAATAGCCCGACAGCGAACCGGTGATGGCGCAATCGACCACCTTGTTCTGCAGCGCCGGCACCACTTCGCCAAACGCCATCGTGACGCTGGAGCCGCCCAGCGCCTCGACGAATTCGGCCGTCGTGCGGCTGCTGGTGCGCACCTTCTTGCCCTTGATGTCGGCCAGGCCCTTGATGTCGGCGTTGCAGAACAGCACCTGCGCCGGATAGGTCGAAATGCCCAGCAGCTTGACGTTGCTGCCCTCGCCATACAGGCGGGCATACACCGGTTCGAACGCGTTGGTCACGGCGCGCGCCGTCTGCACGTCGGGCGCCAGCCCAGCCAGGTCGATGGCCTCGTTGATGGGGTTGTCACTGGCGAAGTACGACAGCGTGGCGGTGCCGAACTCGACCACGCCCGTGGACATCAGGCGCAGCAGTTCCGGCCCCTTCAGGCCCATTTCGTTGAAGCCCTTGATGTCCGCCGTCACCTGGCCCTTGGACTGTTCCGGCACGGTCTTGGTCCAGAACGGCTTTTCGTAGTCGTTGTAGGCGGTCAGGTTGGACAGGCCGCCCACGACCTTCAGGTGGGTCTTGGGCAGGTCTTGCGCCAGGGCGGCGCCCGCGAGCAGGCTGGCTGCGACGGCGGCTGAAACAAGTGACTTCTTCATGGACAAAAACTCCTAGCTGGCGGGATGGTCTGCCGCGCGCAGGTCCCCGTTACCCTGTTCGCGCGCGGGTAGGAATCGAAACGTCAGAGGAGTGATGGCTTTCCCCCGCACTGTGTATCCAGGCTTTTTTCTGATCTGCCGCCATTGCAGCGTCAGGGGCGTGCAGCGTCCAATCGTATGTTGCGATGTGGGGGTATAAATATTTCTTGGGTCTCGCCGTCGGCCTCTCGGGCGCATCCCGCAAAGCCAGCATCCATGCGGCTTTGCGGCGCTTTTCAGGTGTCGGGCGCGACTGCGCCGCAGCCGCCTTTGAAGACGGCCGCGCCGCGCCCTTCGGGGAAAACACCTAGGCGGGAATGCTGTCGCCGGCCTGCGCCGCGACCTTCTGCGCCATCTGTGCGATGAGCCTGACCGCGTGGCTGTCCGGGCCTTGCACCCAGGTCGCGGTGAAGCTCAGTTCGGGCAGCGGGTCGGCATCCACCTGCAGGATGCGCAGCTCGCCGCGCGCCAGTTCCTTGCCCAGGAACACCGGCGCGATCACGCTGGTGCCGATACCGTCCTGCGTCATGCGCACCACCATCGACATGGACGCGCTGCCATACATGCGCGGCGACGTGACCCCACCGCGGGTCAGCATGTCGCGCACCACCCGGTAAGGCGCGCTGTTGGACGGGTACGTGATGACAGGCAGCCGGCCGATGCGTTCCAGCGTCAGGGGCTCGGGACCCAGTTCAAGCAGCGGGCTGGCCACCCAGGCCAGCGGATAGGTGCACAACGGCAGGTTCTCGACCCGCGCCTCCAGCACCGGCCCCATCAGGAAGGCCAGGTCGATCTGCCGCGCCATCAGGTGCGAGCGCAGCACATGGGTGGTGTCGACCTCGATTTCCAGCACCAGCGCCGGATAGGTCGTGTGCACCAGTTCGATCAGCGTGGGCAGCCAGGTCTGCACGATGGTCTCGGCCACGCCGATGCGCACCGTGCTGGTCATCACGTTCTGCGCGCGGGCGGCTTCGAACATGTCGCGCCGCACCTGCAGCATGCGCTCGGCGTGCGACAGCAGTTCGTGGCCCTTGCCGGTCAGCTTGACGCCGCGGGCGTCGCGCTCGAACAGCCGTACGCCCAGGTCGGCCTCCAGCGAGGCGATGCGTTGCGATACCGCCGGCTGCGTGGTGTTGAGCTTGTCCGAGGCCGCGCGAAAACTGCCCAGCGTGGCCACCCAGAAAAATGTTTCTATATTGCGTAGTTCGATCATGAGCCTTTTCCCCTGGCGCGATGAGCGTATCATGTCAGCCGCCCCGGGGCCCTGCCCGCGGCCCCATTGCGCACAAGGAGTCTGTCCATGTCCCCGGCCGATACCGGTCGCCCGCGTCGCGGCGCCCCTGCCGCCAGCGGTCCGCTCGTCGGCATCCTGCTGCTGGTGGCGTCGATGTGGACGCTGTCGTGCCTGGATGCCAGCGGCAAATGGGTCATGAACGCCGGGGTGCCGCTGCTGGTGCTGTCGTGGTTCCGCTACGCGGTGCACCTGGTACTGGTGCTGGCGCTGGTGCTGCCCACCCGCGGGCCGGGCATCCTGCGCAGCAAGAAGCCGCGCGAACAGATCTTGCGCGGCGGCTCGATGTTCCTGGCCACGCTGATGTTCTTCACCACGCTCAGCTACATCCCCCAGGCCGAAGCCACCGCCATCAATTTCCTGGCGCCCTTGCTGGTGCTGTCGCTGGCCCCCTGGATCCTGAAAGAGCCCGCCCGCCTGTCGCGCTTCGTGGCGGCCGGCATCGCCTTCATCGGCGTGATCATCGTTATCCGGCCGGGCGGCGGCCTGCATCCGGTGGGCACCATTTTCGGCCTGATCACGGCCTGTTGCTTTGCCGCCCAGTTCATCGCCACGCGGCGGGTGGCGGGCGACGATCCGTTCACCTCGCTGATCTGGAGCGGCGCGGTGGGCACGGGCTGCCTGACGCTGGCCCTGCCTTTCATCCTGCCTCCTGCCCTGCCCGTGCTGCAAGCGCTGACGCCGCTGGACTGGACGCTGCTGATTTCCACCGGCATCACCGGCGGGCTGGGCCACCTGTTCCAGATCGCCGCCTACCGCCGCGCGCCGGCGTCCACGCTGGCCCCCTTCATCTACCTGCAGATCATCAGCGCCACCACGGTGGGCTGGCTGGTCTGGGGCCACTTCCCGGACCCGCTGACCTGGCTGGGCATCGCCATCATCTGCGCCAGCGGCATCGGCATCGGCCTGGTCGAATGGCGCCGGGGCCGCGCCCTGGCGGTGGCCGCCGCCGCCGCCCGCTAGCCCACTCCCGTACAATGCTCGGCGCTTGCCGCCTGCCGGGCGGCCGGCCTTCCCGGCATTTCCAGAACGAGGTCTACATGATCATCAAACCCCGCGTGCGCGGCTTCATCTGCGTGACCACCCATCCCGTTGGCTGCGAAGCCAACGTCAAGAACCAGATCGACTACGTGCGCGCCCAGGGCCCGATTGCCGGGGGGCCCAAGCGCGTGCTGGTGATCGGTGCGTCCACCGGCTACGGTCTGGCGGCCCGCATCAGCGCGGCCTTCGGTTGCGGCGCCCAGACCCTGGGGGTGTTCTTCGAGCGGCCCGGCGACGCCGCCAAGGCCGGCACGCCGGGCTGGTACAACAGCGCCGCTTTCGACAAATTCGCCAGCGCCGAGGGCCTGTACGCCAAGAGCATCAACGGCGACGCGTTTTCCGACGCCATCAAGGCCCGGACCATCGCCGCGATCAAGGCCGACCTGGGCCAGGTCGACCAGGTGATCTACAGCCTGGCCGCGCCGCGCCGCACGCACCCCAAGACCGGCGAGGTCTTCAGCTCGACGCTCAAGCCGATCGGCCACGCGGTCAACCTGCGTGGCCTGGACACCGACAAGGAAGTCATCAAGGAATCGGTGCTGGAACCGGCCACCCAGGCCGAAATCGACGGCACCGTGGCCGTGATGGGCGGCGACGACTGGCAATTGTGGATCGACGCGCTGCTGGACGCCGGCGTGCTGGCCGAAGGCGCCACCACCACGGCATTCACCTACCTCGGTGAAAAGATCACCCACGACATCTACTGGAACGGCTCGATCGGCGCAGCCAAGAAAGACCTGGACCAGAAGGTGCTGGACATCCGCACCAAGCTGGCCGCGCGCGGCGGCGACGCCCGCGTGTCGGTGCTCAAGGCCGTGGTAACGCAGGCCAGCTCGGCGATCCCGATGATGCCGCTGTACCTGTCGCTGCTGTTCAAGGTCATGAAGCAGCAAGGCACGCACGAAGGCTGCATCGAGCAGGTCTATGGCCTGTACCGGGACAGCCTGTGCGGCGACGCGCCGATCCTGGACGCCGAAGGCCGCCTGCGCGCCGACTACAAGGAACTGGACCCGGCCGTGCAGGCCCAGGTGCAGGCCCTGTGGCACCAGGTCACCGACGCCAATCTGTACGAATTGACCGATTTCGCCGGCTACAAGCAGGAATTCCTGCGCCTGTTCGGCTTCGAGATCGACGGCGTGGACTACCAGGCCGACGTCAACCCGGACGTGAAGATCCCCGGCTTGATTTCAGCCTGAACCGCGCCCGCGCGCGCGGCGAGCTGACCGTCGCCGCCCACGCGGTGTCAGCGCCTATTGTTCGGCAAACAGGCGCAGCAGTTGATCCAGCCCGCCCGCGTCGATGGCCACCTTGGCTTGCTGCCGCACCGCGGGCTTGGCGTGATAGGCCACCGACAACCCGGCGGTGCGCAGCATCGGCAGGTCGTTGGCGCCGTCGCCCACCGCTATGGCCTGTTCCGGCCCCACGCCCAGCGCCGCACACACTTCCAGCAGCTTGCGGCGCTTTTCCTCACCGTCGCACAGGTCGCCCCAGGGCTGCGGCAGCAGCCGCCCGGTCAGGCGTCCGTCTTCGATTTCCAGAACGTTGGCGCGCACGTCGTCCAACCCCAGCCGCACCCGCAGCCGGTCGGTGAAGCAGGTGAAGCCGCCCGTCACCAGCAGGCAGAACAGGCCCGCGGCCTTGCACGCGGCGATCAGGGTTTCGACGCCGGGATTGAGCCGCAGGCGCTGTTCGTAGACCTCGTCCAGCCCCGCCTGCGGCATGCCCGCCAGCAGCGCCACGCGCTCGCGCAGGCTCTGCTTGTAGTCGGTGATTTCGCCGCGCATGGCGGCTTCGGTCAAGGCGGCCACCTCGGCCTTCTTGCCCATCAGGTCGGCCATCTCGTCCAGGGTCTCGATGGCGATCAGGGTCGAGTCCATGTCGAACGCAATGACCTTGTAGTCCGACAGCGAAAGCGGCGGCGTGATGCCGCGCCAGTGCGGGCCGGCGGCGTCGGGGAAAGCTTGCATGGAAGTGGGTCCTTGGATCAGTCGGGTCGAGAATGAACGGGGTGCGAAAGGCTATTGCCCAGGCAACGGATGGCCGGCCTCGCGGCCCAGCCAGTCGATGAAATGCCGCGCCGCGGCGGCGGCCGGGCCTTCCTGGCGGTACAGCGCGTGCACGCCGGCATTGGGCAGGCGCGGTTCGAGAAACACGGGACGCAGCCGGTCCGCCTGCAGGTCGTCCTGCAGCAGGCACCACGGCGCCAGCGCAATGCCCAGGTCGTTCATGGCTGCCTGCATGCACAGGAACTGATGGTCGAACACCGGCCCGGGCAATTGCGCCGGCACGTCCACCTTGGCCAGCGCAAACCAGCGCGGCCAGTGATCCATGCCGCCGGCCACCTTCAGGAGCGGATGGCGCAGGCAGTCGGCGGGCGTGGCCAGCCGGTTGCGCTCGATGAAGCGCGGCGACGCCACCGGCACGTGGAAGTCATCCAGGCAATGCACGCACGCCATCTCGGGGTGCGCCAGGTAGCCGTGGCGGATCAGCACGTCGCTGCCCGCGTCGTCGCCGCGGTCCAGGAACGAGCGGCCCTGGGTGCTCAACTGCACGTCCACGCCCGGGTGCAGCACCTGGAACGCCGACAGGCGCGGGATCAGCCATTTCATGGTCAAGGATGGCGTGGCGCTGACGCGCAGCATGCCGCCATAACTGGGCGAACGCAGCTTGGCGGTGGCCGCGGCGATGCGTTCCAGGCTGGCCTGGACCTCGGGAAAATACGCCTGCGCGCAAGGCAGCAAGGTCACGCCGCGCGCCTCGCGCGCGAACAGCGGCTGGCCCACGTAGTCTTCGAGGATGCGGATCTGCTGGCTGACGGCGCTGTGCGTGATGCTCAGCTCGTCGGCCGCCGCGGTGAAGCTGCGCAGGCGCGCCGCGGCCTCGAATACCCGCAAGGCCTTCAGCGGCGGCAGGCTCGGGCCCGCCATCTCAGGCCGCGCCCGCCCGCGCGCCGGGCCGGCGCAAGGCTTTGCTGCTGTTACCCACGTTTTCCCTTGTCGTCTGTCTTTTGCCGGCGCATTGCGATGCGCCTTCGCTATGAGCGGCATTCTAGGGGATTGCGCCGCCGCCGACCTCTTAGAAAATCTAACGACTCGCCTTAAAAAACACTGCTGGTGGCCGGTGAGGGGCCTGCCTATGATGCGGTCAATCACAGGCAGGAACCTCACATGGCATCCATCACGGTAGACGGCATCATCAAGACCTTCGGCGGCCAGCAAGTGCTGCGCAACCTGTCGCTGCACATTCCCGACGGCGCGTTCTACACGCTGCTGGGCCCCAGCGGCTGCGGCAAGACCACCCTGCTGCGCTGCATTGCCGGCTTCTATGCGCCCGATGGCGGCCGCCTGCTGTTCGACCAGGACGACGTCACCCACGTGTCCGCGCACCGCCGCGACATCGGCATGGTGTTCCAGGACTATGCGCTGTTTCCGGACAAGAGCGCGTTCGACAACGTCGCCTACGGCCTGCGCGCCCGCGGCGTGGCCCGTGCCGAGATCACCCGCCGCGCCAACGAGGCGCTGGACAAGGTCGGCCTGCTGGCGTTGGCTGACCGTTACCCGGCCCAGATGAGCGGCGGCCAGCGCCAGCGGGTGGCGCTGGCGCGCGCCCTGGTGATCCGGCCGCGCGTGCTGCTGATGGACGAACCGCTTTCCAACCTGGACGCCAAGATGCGCCTGCAGATGCGCGACGTCATCCTGGACCTGGTGCGCGAGGCCGGCATCACCACGGTGTTCGTCACGCACGACCAGGAAGAGGCGCTGGCCATGTCCGACCGCATCGCCATCATGGACAGCGGCAACATCGCCCAGCTGGGCACGCCTGAAGAACTGTACGGCACCCCCGTGAATGCCTACGTGGCGGACTTCATCGGCTCGGCCAACGTCATTCCCGTGCCGGCTCGCGCGGGCCTTGCGGGCGCCCCGGCTGGCCACGTGCGCTACGAACTGTGCGGACTGGGCTTTGACGGCACCCTGGGCGGCGCCGACCTGGCCGACCGCGCGGTGCTGATCGCCCGCCCCGAGGAACTGGCGCTGATGGCGCCGGCGCCCTACGTGCCCAATACGCTGCCCGGCAAGGTGCTGCGGCGGCAATACCTGGGCTTCAAGACCGCCTACCGCATCGAACTGCAGGACGGCTCGGAGATCCGCGTGGAACTGCACGCGGGCAACATGGTGGCGCAGTTCCAGCCCGGCGAATCGGTGCAGGTGCTGATTCCCGCCGACAGTCGCGTCGTGAACGCCTGAGGACGCCCGCGCCATGAAGATCAAATGGTGGCCCTGGGGCATCCTGACCGCAATCAGCCTGGCGCTGTTGCTGTTTTTCGTGCTGTATCCGCTGGGCGTGCTGTTCGGCAACAGCGTCACCGGCCAGGACGGCGGCTTTTCGCTCGAAGGCTTCAAGGCCCTGCTGGCCGACTCGCAGTACCTGGAGGCCTTCGGCAACACGCTGGTGCTGGGCCTGGCCGTCACCACCTGCACCATCCTGGTGGGCGTGCCGTTCGCGTACATGGTGGCGCGCTACGATTTTCCGCTCAAGAACCTGGTGGCCATCCTGCCGGTGCTGACCATCGTGATTCCGGAGATCATCGTGGGCCAGTCCTGGCTGCTGATCCTGGGCAACAACGGCATCCTGACCAACCTGCTGGGCGACGCGGGCATCTCGCTGCCGTCGTTCTACGGCTGGACCGGCATGGTGTTCTCGATGACGCTGGTGTACTACACCTACATCTACCTGGGCGTACTGGCCGCGCTACGGGGCTTTGACGGCCAGCTGGAAGAAGCCGGCCTGAGCCTGGGCACCCCGCCTTTCATGACCAAGCTGCGGGTGCTGGTACCGGTGCTGCTGCCGGCGGTGCTGGTGAACGCCCTGGTGGTGTTCACGCTGGTGGTGGGCAACTTCGCGCTGGCGATGCTGCTGGGCAGCCGCGTGCCGCTCTTGTCGGTCATGACCTACAACACCTTCGTCAGCGAAATGGGCGGCAGTCCCACGCTGCAAAGCGCCATGTCGGTGGTGTCCATCGCCATCGTGGCCATCGTGCTGTTCATCCAGAAACGCGTGGTCGAACGCAAGGTCTATACCATGACGCAGGGCCGGGCGCCCGCCGCACGCCGGGTGCGCTCGTGGACCGCACTGCTCTACACGGGCGGCGTCGGCCTGGTGATCCTGGTGTCGATGCTGCCGCTCATCATCGTGTTCGTGGCCGCCTTCACCAAGACCAGCGGGCCGGTGATGCAGTGGGGCTCATGGTCGCTGGCCAGCATGCAGCGGGCCTTGCACGGCGCGCCGGAACCCATCCTGAATTCCCTGAAATTCGCCTCGCTGGCCACCGTCACGGGCGTGGCCTTCGCGGTGCTGGTCAGCTACCTGACCATCAAGAAGCGCAGCGCCTTCACGCAGGTGCTGGACTACATCGTCGTGCTGCCGCTGACCATCTCCGGCACGGTGCTGGGCATTGCGCTGGTGCAGACCTTCAACACCGGCTGGCTGGTGCTGGCGGGCACGTCCGGCATCATGGTGCTGTGCTACGCGGTGCGGCGCCTGCCGTTCGCGGTGCGCAACGCCTCGTCGGTGCTGTTCAACATTCCCGATTCCATCGAAGAGGCCTCGATCAGCCTGGGCGTGTCCCCCCTGATGACCTTCTTCAAGGTGATCCTGCCCGCCATGAAGGCCTCGATCATCTCGGCCGCCATCCTCATGTGGCTGACGACGATTTCCGAGCTGTCGGCGTCCATCGTGGCCTACAGCGGCGGCCTGGAAACCATGCCCATCGCCATTTTCCGCCAGGTCGACGGCGGCCGTCTGGGCATGGCCTCGGCCTATGGCGCCGCGCTGGTCACGGTGATCGTGCTGCCCATCATCGTGTCGGTCAAGGCGTTCCGCATCAAGCTGTTCTCCGGCAAATAACCCGCACCCACCAAAGGCGACCCATGCACCTCAAACACTTCCTGCACACCGGCCTGTTGGCCGCCACCCTGGCCTCGGGCGCCCTGCACGCCCAGAACGTGGTCCTGTATTCATCCAACAACACGGAAACCATCGAAACCGCGCTGGAGGCCGTCAAGGCCAAATCGCCCAAGCTGAACGTGCAGCCGGTCACCGGCGGCACGGGCACGATGATGAAGCGCATCGAGGCCGAAGCGCAGAACCCGCGCGGCGACCTGTTCTGGAGCGGTGGCTTCGGCACGCTGGGCGCCTACCGCCAGCACTTGCAGCCCTATCGCTCGCCCGACCTGGACAAGATTCCCGCCGAGTTCCGCGGCCCGGACGACCTGTGGGTGGGCACCAACGTGCACATCATGGTGCTGATGATCAACGAACGCCAGTTGAAGGGCCTGCCGGCCCCGGCCACCTGGTCCGACCTGATGCAGCCGCAATGGAAGGGCAAGTTCGCCATCACCGACCCGTCCAAGAGCGGCACGGCCTACATGCTGGTCTATGGCCTGTACAAGCAGTTCGGCCAGGAAGGCCTGGACAAGATCGCCGCCAACGCCGTGGTCACCGCCTCGTCGGGCACCACCTACAAGGGCGTGGCCGCGGGCGAATACGCGGTGGGCATGACGCTGGAATACGCCGCCCAGGAATACGTGGCCGGCGGTCAGAAGGAAATCAAGCTGGTCTACCCGAGCGAAGGCAGCTACCTGGCGCCCGAAGGCATGTTCATCATCAAGGGCGCCAAGAACCTGGACGCCGCCCGCGCCCTGTACGACGGCCTGCTCAGCAAGGAAGCCCAGGAAGCGCAGCTGGTGAAGAACTTCCGCCGCCCCACCCGCACGGACATCGCGGTGGCCAGCCTGACCACCCTGCCCGACTTCAACAGCATCAAGATATTCCCGGTCAGCCAGGACGCGGCGGCCAAGGAATACGAAGCCGTGGTGACGGCCTGGAACCAGGCGGTGGCCAAGGCCAAGTAAGCGCGGCTATCCGGTGGGCAGACAGGCCATCAGGCCCGCCTGCCGCTGGCCGCGGGCCTCCCTTGCGTGCCCGGCAGGCTGACGCTACTGGACCATGCGCCCGGCCGCCAGCACCAACTGGCGGGCGCAGCGCGCCGCCAGTTGCGGATCATGGGTCACCAGCACCAGGGTGGTGCCGTGCTCCCGGTGCAGGTCGAACATCAGGTCGATCACCGTCACGCCCGTGGCGGCATCCAGGCTGCCGGTGGGTTCGTCCGCGAACAGCAGATCCGGCTGCACCACGAAGGCGCGCGCCAGCGACACGCGCTGCTGCTCGCCGCCCGACAGGGTGCGCGGGTAGTGGTGCAGCCGCGCGCCCAGGCCGACCCGTTCCAGCATGGCCTGCGCGGCCTCGCGGGCCGGCTGGCCGGCCAGTTCCAGCGGCAGCATCACGTTTTCCAGCGCCGTCAGGTTAGGCAAGAGCTGAAACGACTGGAACACAAATCCCACGTGATTGGCGCGCAGGCGCGCCCGGCCGTCTTCATCCAGCGAGAACAGGTCCTGCCCGGCCAGGCGCACGCTGCCCGAGCTGGGAACATCCAGGCCTGCCAACAGTCCCAACAAGGTGGACTTGCCCGAACCGGAGCTACCGGTGATGGCCACGGCGCTGCCTGCCTGCACCGTAAAATCGATGTCTTCCAGGATAGACAGCGTCCCGCCGGCATCGGCTACCCGCTTGCCCAGCCCTTTCACCTCGATCGAATTCTTGCTATCCATGCGCCTATTTCCCCGTCTGCTACTTACGTCCGTTCTTGCCAGCGCCCTGTTGGCGCCCGCCCACGCTCAGACCACCGCCGCGGCGCAGGGTTCCGCGCTGCGCACCGTGCTGGTGGTGGGCGACAGCCTGGCCGCCGAATACGGCATCAAGCGCGGCACCGGCTGGGTGCCGCTGCTGTCCGCCCGGCTTTCCGAACAATACCCGAAGTACAAGGTCGTCAATGCCAGCATCAGTGGCGACACTACCAGCGGCGGCGTCGCGCGCCTGCCCGCGCTGCTGCGCCAGCATGAGCCGGCGGTGGTCGTGCTGGAGCTGGGTTCGAACGACGCCCTGCGCGGGCTGCCGCTGAACATGACCGAACAGAACCTGCGCACCATGGCGCAAACGGCCCGCAAGGCCGATGCCCAGGTGGTCATCGTGGGCATGCAGATTCCGCCCAACTACGGCCGCGACTACACCCAGCGCTTTGCCCAGGTGTTTCCCACGGTCGCCAAAGACGAAAACGCCCGGCTCGTGCCCTTCCTGATGGAAGGCATTGCAACGAACCGGGCGATGTTCCAGGCCGACGGCATCCATCCGAATGAGGATGCGCAAG
Organism: Achromobacter sp. 1014246743; assembly: GCF_059760725.1. NCBI lineage: Bacteria > Pseudomonadati > Pseudomonadota > Betaproteobacteria > Burkholderiales > Alcaligenaceae > Achromobacter > Achromobacter sp. 1014246743. The sequence continues at coordinate 24,182 of NZ_JCBANA010000038.1, read as the reverse complement.
GCCAATTGCTGGATAACGTGTGGCCGGTATTGCGGCCGCTGCTGCAGTAATACGCAACGGCGGCGCAATCCCGCGGCGCCATCACGGCGCCGCGGCGTGGCGAAAGGCTCAGCCTGCCGCCTGCGGGGATGCGTCGCCCCGGATGACGTCGGCGGCGGCCGGCAGCACCTGCACCTTGTATTCTTCGCGCAGCATGCGCACCAGGGCTTCGTTTTCGGCCTGGCCCCAGGCGCCCGACAGTTGCTGCGCCAGACGTTCCTTGTCGGCGGCATCGACCGTGCCGGCATCGACCTTTTCCAGGCGCACCAGCGTGTAGTCGGCGCCCGACTGCACACCGGTATAGGCCGGCAGCTTGGACGCCGGCAGGCGCATCACGGCGTCCAGCACCGAACGCGGCAGGTTCTTCGGGTCTTGGCGGGACACCACCAGCGGGCCGCCAAAGCCTTCCGGCGTTGCTGCCGGGCTGGCCTGATCGGCCGCCAGCGCGGCTTCGCCAGCCTTCTTGGCGGCTTCGGCCGAACGCTCGTCCAGCAGCTTGGCGCGGATGGAATCGCTGACCTTGTCCAGCGGCGGGATGTGGGCGGGTTCCACCGCGGCCACGCGCACGGCCAGCATGGTATCGGGCGACAGTTCGATCACGCCGGAATTCTGCTTTTCACGCAGCACGTCGGGCGAAAACACCACCTGGCGCACGCGCGGGTTGTCCAGCAGCGCCGCATCCGGGCTGTCGGCGGCGGAACCCGGGCCGGCCTTGTCGGCCGGCAGCAGGCCTTCGCGGGTGACGCCCGAGGCGGTGCGCAGCTTCAGGCCCACCGCGTCGGCGGCCGGTTGCAGGCTGTCGCGCTGGTCGTAGACCTGCTTGTTCAGCTGGCTGGCCATTTCCGAGAAACGGATGGCGGCCAGTTGCTTGCGCACTTCAGCGGTGATCTGGTCCTTGACCTCGGCCAGCGGCTTGACCGCGGCCGGCTGGATCTCGGTGACCTTGACCACGTGAAAGCCTGACGGGCTTTCGACCACGCCGGACACCTGGTCCTTGGTCTGGCCGAACACGGCCTTTTCCAGCGGACCGGACAGCATGCCCGGTGCCAGCCAGCCCAGGTCGCCGCCATTGGCGGCCGAACCGGCGTCCTGCGAATTCTTGCGGGCCAGCTCGGCAAACCTGGCCGGGTCGGCGGCAGCCTGCCTGGCCAGGTCTTCGGCCTTGGCACGGGCGGCCTTGCGCGCATCTTCCGAGGCGCCCGCGGGCACTTCGATCATGATGTGGCTGGCGCGGCGGCGCTCGGGCTGGCCAAAGCGGGACTTGTTCTGCTCGTAGTACGAGGCCAGGTCTTCGTCCTTGACCTGCACGCCCTGCGTGGCGGCGGCTTCGTTCAGCACCAGGTATTGCACCTGCACCTGTTCGGGAACCTGCAGTTGCTGCTTGTTGGCGTCGTACCAGGTCTGGATGTCAGCCGGCGTGACCGTCACTTGCGAGCGGAAATCGGCGGCGGCAAAACGGCGCAGCTGCACCGTGCGTTGCTGCGTCAGCGCGGTTTCCAGCGAGGCGACGACTTCGCCGGGCGCGCGGGCCGACTGGCCGACGGGCTCAAGCACGCGGGCCACGGCCAGATCGCGCCGCAGACCGGCTTCGAACGAGGTGGGCGACATGCCTTGCGCGGCCAGCACCTGGCGATAGCGTTCGGGCGAGAAACGGCCGTTGTCCTGGACTTCCGGGATGGCGGCGATGGTGTTGCGCAGCGTTTCGTCGGACACCGAGAAACGGTTGTCGACGGCCACGTTGGCCAGCAGGCGCTGATTGATCAGCTGGTTCAGCAGGCTTTCGCGCAGTGCCGGCGTATCGATCACTGCGGGGTCGAACTGCGCACCCAGGCGTTGGCGGAATTGCTCCAGCTGGTTGCGGTGCGCCTGGTCGAACTCGGCGCGGGAAATCGGCTGGCCGGCGACGGTGGCCAATTCAGGCTCGCGGCGCATGAAGCTGTCATAGCCTTGAATCCCGACGAGGAAGAAGGAAGGCACAATCAGAAGCAGCAGGATGAACTGCATCCAGCGCCGATGGCTGCGAATAAATTCGAACATGGAATCCCTGTTGCCGCACTCGAGAGGAGACTTCCGCCCGGGCCGCACGAAAACGCATAAAAAAAGGCGAATCTCATTCGCCCTATTCCCATACCGGTCAAACCGGGTCAGCGGGCGGATTTTAGCATTTCTCATTCGTCCCGCAGCGGCCGATTCCAACGTGCCTTCTGCGGCCCCGCCCGCGTGCGTCCGCCCCACTTGCGGCCGCCCTTCTCGCCGTCCTTGCGCTTCATGGAAGCCCCCGCCAGTCAACCCGGGAAACCCCCGTTTTCGACCCGGGGCCGCCCTCGTATCGTCAAATCCGGGACCGACCCCGGCCAGGCCCGCGCCGACCGCTTGCGGCAATGCCTGATTCCGGCCATGCGCCGTTCCTGCAATACCCTGTTCCCGCGATTCCCTGCAGCTTCCCTCTTCCCCCTTCACGCCAAGGTGATCATCGATGCCGTTCCCGTTCCCCCGCCCCCTCGTCCTGCGCACCGCCGTCGCCCTGGCTTTGCTGGGAGGCTCCCATGCCGCCCTCGCAGCCCCCGTCGCCGCCGTGCACGAGGCCGCCCAGGACCAGAAGCAAGCCATGCTCGACACCATGCGCGACCTGGTCAACATCGAATCGGGCAGCAAGGACGTCGAAGGCGTGGAACGCATCGCCGCCCTCATCGGCGAGCGTCTCAAGGCCCTGGGCGGCACCGTCGACATCATCAAGCCCACCGACATCTTCCGCCTGGACGACACCCCCGAACACGTCGGGCCCATGGTCCACGCCGAATTCAAGGGCACCGGCCAGAAGAAGATCATGCTCATCGCGCACATGGACACCGTCTACCGCAACGGCATGCTCCGCGACCAGCCCTTTCGCATCGACGGCGACCGCGCCTACGGCCTGGGCATCGCCGATGACAAGCACGGCGTCGCCACCATCCTGCACACCCTGGCCCTGCTGCAGAAAATGGGCTTCAAGGACTACGGCACCCTCACCGTCCTCATCAATGGCGACGAAGAAATCAGCTCGCCCGGCGCCCGCGACACCATCACCCGGCTGGGCGCCGACCAGGATGCCGTCTTCTCCTTCGAAGGCGGCGGCACCGAACCCCGCCTGACCCTGGCCACCAGCGGCATCGGCGCCGCCTACCTCAACGTGCAAGGCAAGACCTCCCACGCCGGCGCCCGCCCCGAAGGCGGCGTCAACGCCCTCTACGAACTCGCCCACCAGCTGCTGCAACTGGACAAGCTGTCCAAACCCGAAGAAGGCCTGAAACTGAACTGGACCGTCGCCCAGGCCGGCACCAACCGCAACGTCATCCCCGGCCAGGCCACCGCCCAGGCCGACGCCCGCGCCCTGAAAGTCTCCGACTTCGACGCCCTGGCCCGCACCCTGCAGGAACGCGTGCAGAAGAAACTGCTGCCCGACTCCAAGGTCACCGTCAAATTCGAAGTCCGCCGCCCCCCGCTCGAAGCCACCCCCGCGTCCCGCGCGCTGGCCAACCACGGCGTCGCCATCTACAAAGAACTCGACCTGCCCATGAAAGTCATCGACCGCGCCAGCGGCGGAGGCACCGACGCCGCCTTCGCCGCCCTCAAGGCCCGCGGCCCCGTGATCGAAGGCATGGGCCTGTCCGGCTTCGGCGCCCACTCCAACGACGCCGAATACATCCAGATCAACTCCATCGTCCCGCGCCTCTATCTGGCCGCCCGCATGATCATGGACATCTCACAAGACAAGGCCCCACTGAAGTAGAGCCACCACAACAACAAAGCCCTCAACCGCTGCATCACCAGCAGCGTATGTCCAGGACGGCCGCGCAGGGCGGCCCGTCCTGGACGGGCGCAATCCACCTCTTCCCCCCACAGTTTTGCCCCCCCAAGAAGCCCAAGCAAACCACCCGCCCCAAACACCGGCGATTAATCACCAACGCGAGCGGCGTCGGGGCGGTGGGGCCGGGGCGGGGCGTGTAGCGGCGCGCGCGGCGGAATCCGTAGGAGTCGCCGCAGGCGCCGACGAGGATGAGCACGCGCTGTCCGGCGCCCGCGCGCCGGACAAGCCGCGTAGCCCCGCCCCGGCCCCACCGCCCCGACGCCGCGCCAAAAGAACCCATCCCCCCGGAAAGCCCCTCTAAGAAGGAGTATCCTTGCAACCTATCCAAAAGCACCGATAAAGCAACAAAAGAAATGACAGCAAAACTCCCCACCTGGCCCTATTCCCGTCATATCGCCCACCGCGGCGGCGGCCGCCTGGCGCCGGAGAACACCCTGGCCGCCATGCGCGTCGGCGCCGACCACGGCTTCACCATCTTCGAATACGACGTCAAGCTCAGCGCCGACAACATCCTGGTCTTGATGCACGACGACGACGTCGACCGCACCTCCAACGGCCACGGCCCCGCCGCCGCCAAGACCTTCAGCGAACTCGCCCAGCTCGACTTCGGCAGCTGGCATTCCGCCCGCTACGCCGGCGAGCCCCTGCCCACCTTCGCCGCCGTCGCCCGCTACACCGTCGCCAACGGCATCGCCAGCAACGTCGAAATCAAGCCCTGCCCCGGCCGCGAAGCCGAAACCGGCGCCGCCGTCGCCCTGGCCGCACGCGAACTCTGGAAAAACGCCGCCGTGCCGCCGCTGCTGTCGTCCTTTGCCGAAGAAGCCTTGCAGGCCGCCCGGGAAGTCGCGCCTGAACTGCCGCGCGCCCTGCTGGTTGAAAAAGTGCCCGCCGACTGGCTCGACCGCCTCGTCAAGTACGACTGCGTCGCCCTGAACATCAACCAGAAAGACGCCACCCGCGAACTGATCGACGCCGTGCACGCCGCCGGCTACCGCATCGCCGCCTGGACCGTCAACGACCCCGCGCGCGCCCAGCTGCTGCTCGACTGGGGCATCGACGGCATCTTCACCGACGAACTGGCCGCCATCGCGCCGGCCGCTTCCGCTTAAGGCGCCCGCCCCGTGTTCAGCTATCGCCACGCCTTCCATGCCGGCAACCACGCCGACGTCCTCAAGCACGCCATCCTGGTCCACACGCTGGACTACTTCAACCGCAAGGATGCACCGTACTGGGTCGTCGACACCCATGCCGGCGCCGGCCTCTACAGCCTGGACAGCGACTGGGCCGCCAAGACGTCCGAATTCGCAGACGGCATCGGCCGCCTCTGGGACCGCGACGACCTGCCGCCCCTGTTGGCCGACTACGTCGCCCGCATCCGCGCGTTCAACACCAACGGTCGCTTGAAGCGCTACCCCGGGTCGCCCTGGCTCACCCTGGATGCCCTGCGCCCGTCCGACCGCCTGCGCCTGTTCGAAATGCACCCCACCGAGATCGACGCATTGGTCGTCAACCTCGAACACCAGGGCCGCACGGCGCAGCGCCAGACCACCATCTACGGCGACGACGGCTTCGAAGGCGTCAAGGCCCTCTTGCCGCCGCCCACGCGCCGCGGCATGGTCCTGATCGACCCTTCCTACGAAGACAAGAACGACTACCGCCGCACCTTGATCACCGTCAAGGAATGCATCAAGCGCTTTGCCACCGGCACCTTTGCCGTCTGGTATCCGCTGGTGCAGCGGCGCGAAGCCAGCGAAATGGCGCGCCACTTCGAAAACCTGAAGGTCAAGAGCTGGCTGCACGCGACCCTGACCGTCAAGAAGGCCACCATCGACGGCTACGGCCTGCATGGCAGCGGCATGTTCCTGGTCAACCCGCCCTGGACGCTGCACGATGCCCTGAAGCAGGCCATGCCTTACCTGGCCCGCGAACTGGGCCAGGACGACCGCGCCAGTTTCACGCTGCAATACCGCGAGAATCCGTTCCCGGTGCCCAAGAAGCAGTCCGACGACTGATTCCCGGCCAGGCGGCCCGCACGCCCGCCGCCGGTTCAGAACCCGCATGCAAGAAGGGCTGCCCCATCGACGGGGCAGCCCTTCTTGTTTATTGCCGCGCGGATCAGGCCGTGGCGCCTTCCGCTTCCACCTGGCGCAGCGCTTCCTGCGCGCGGGCCAGCTTGGCCGCGGCGTCGCGCAGCGCGGTGCGCAGCCCTTCTTCGATCACCGGATGGTAGAACGGCATTTCCAGCATGCGCGCCACGGTCAGCTCCTGCTGCACGGCCCAGGCCAGCAGGTGGCCAATATGCTCGGCGCTGGGGCCGACCATTTCCGCCCCCAGGAAGCGGCCCGTCGCGATATCCGCATACACATGCAGCAGGCCACGGTTCTTCAGCATCACTCGCGAACGGCCCTGGTCGCTGAAATCCACCTCGCCCGTCACGAACGTGCCCGGCGTCAGGCGGCCATGGCCCTGGCCTGCCAGCGCAATCTGTGGGTCCGAGAACACCACCGCCAGCGGCGCGCGGCGCAAGCCCTGGCGCACCTCGGGATAGCGGGCCGCATTTTCGCCCGCGATGCGGCCTTCGTCGGCGGCTTCGTGCAGCAAGGGCGCATCGGCGTTGGCATCACCGGCGATGAAAATGGCCGAATCGCCCGCCTGCATCGTTTCACGGTCGAACAGCGGCACCCCCTGCGCGTTCAGTTGCAGCGAGGTGTTCTCCAGCCCCAGCCCATCCACATTCGGGCGGCGGCCGGTGGCCACCAGCGCGTAATCGAAGCGCTCGGTGCGTTCGCTGTTGTCCAGCGCCACGTAGCGCACTTCCACTTCGTCGCCCACGCGCTGCGTTTCCAGCACCCGGGCATCCGGGTCCAGGTAGAACTCGCGCTGGAAGATCTTGCGCGCGCTGTGGCGCACCTGCGGGTCGCTGATGCCGCCCAGGCTGCCGCTGACGCCGAACACGCGCACCTCTACACCCAATCGCGCCAGCGCCTGGCCCAGTTCCAGCCCGATCACCCCCGGGCCGAACACGGCCACGCGGCGCGGCAGGTCGTCCCAGGCAAACACGTCGTCGTTCAACACCAGCCGGTCGCCCAGCCCGCGGAACGGCGGCGGCACCGCCGGGCGCGAGCCCGTCGCGATGACCACGCGGGACGCGTGGATCTCGGTGTGTTCATCCACCCGCAACACCGTGTCGGACACGAAGCGGGCGTAGCCGCGGATCTTGTCTTCGGCGGGAATGTTCTCGACGCCCTCGAGCACGAAGCCCACGAAGCGGTCGCGTTCGCGCTTGACGCGGTCCATCACGGCCACGCCGTCCACGGCGATCTCGCCCTGCACCTGCACGCCAAATGCCTCGGTGTGGGCGGCGTTGTGGGCCGCTTCGGCCGCGGCGATCAGCAGCTTGGACGGCATGCAGCCGACGCGGGCGCAGGTGGTGCCATAGGGGCCGCCTTCGATCAGCAGCGCGCGCTTGCCCGCGGCCTTCGCGGCGCGGTAGGCGGCCAGGCCGGCGGTGCCGGCGCCAAGAACGGCGATATCGGTGTGCAGAGTCTTCATCTATCAGGTCCCCCGGTTGTCACGTGGAGCAATGGTTTCAAAGGCGGATTCCGCCTTGTTGCGCACCCTCGGGACGAGCGTCGCCCCGCCGCCCCGAAAAGGGGCCGCACGAAGATGCGAAACAAGGGGAAACCGGCGCGCCGGACCGCGCAGGGCGGCCCGGCGGCGGGAAGAGGCGTCGGGCCCGTCCCCCGCCAGCAATCAGACGGGCTTAGGCGAAGTGCGCCTTCAGGTCGTCCAGGCCGCCGATCAGCGTGCCATTGATGAACACCTGGGGAGCGGTGCCCTTGCCGGACACGGCGCCGATCACACGGCCGCGGACCTTGTTTTCCAGCGGGATCTCGATCGGGGCGTAACCCTTGCTGTCCAGCAGCGCCTTGGCTTCGACGCAGAACGGGCAGCCCGGCTTGGAGAACACGACCACCTGGTCGGGCTTCTTGGCCGACGGGGCGACGTGCGCCAGCATGGTGTCGGCGTCCGACACTTCAAACGGGTCGCCTTCCTTTTCGGGCTCGATGAACATCTTCTGGACCACGCCGTCCTTGACCAGCATGGAATAGCGCCAGCTGCGCTTGCCGAAGCCCAGGTCGCTCTTGTCGACCAGCATGCCCATGCCTTCGGTGAACTCACCGTTGCCGTCGGGCAAGAGCGTGATGTTGGCCGATTCCTGGTCCTTGGCCCATTCGTTCATGACGAAGGTGTCGTTGACGGACACGCAGACGATGCTGTCGACGCCGGCTTCGAAGAAGGCCGGGGCCAGTTCGTTGTAGCGCGGCAGGTGGGTGGACGAGCAGGTCGGCGTGAACGCGCCGGGAAGCGAAAAGACCACGACCGTCTTGTTCTTGAACAGGTCGTCGGACGTGAGCTTTTTCCAGGTGTTGCCCTCGCGGACGGGGAACGTTACGTTGGGAACACGTTGGCCTTCACGGTTTTGCAGCATTCAATCTCTCCTTGGGTAGCGGGGTTTGTTTAACCACCATGGAAAGAATGATAAATCTGATCTATCAATTGTTCAAATTTAATAAATTTACTTGATCGATAGATTTTGGTAATTACGAAATAGCCGCCGCCAGAAGTTTTCTATCATACCTTCCAGCGGCGGACTGGCCTCAGACGCGCTGCGGCTCGTAGCCCGCGTCGCGGATGGCGGCCTCGACCTTGTCGGCCTGGTCCGTGCCGCTGACGGTCACGCGGTGGCTGGGCAGGTCCACGGCCACGGTCGCGCCGGGCGCCGCCGCATTGACCGCGCCGGTGATGGTCTTGACGCAATGGCCGCAGGTCATGTCGGGGACTTGGAATTCGATGCTCATGCTGTTCTCCAGGAATTTCAGGTTGGCCGCGCCGGTTGCTTGCGCGAGCTTGAACCCAGCTTAAACCTTCCCATTATAGGAAGGTCAAGCGTAGAATACACCTTGACCTTCCCATAATGGGAAGGATGACACTGTGGGTTCCCTTCCCACCGAGACTGCCATGAGCGCTGCCATCCCTGCCCCTTCCGTCGAGCTGGAACTTGCCATCGAAGGCATGACCTGCGCGTCCTGCGTGAAGCGCGTGGAAAAAGCCCTGACCCGCGTGCCGGGCGTGGCCCAGGCCCAGGTCAACCTGGCCACCGAACGCGCCCTGGTCGCGTATGACCCGCAGACCGCCCAGCCCGACGCCCTGGTCCAGGCTGTGGTGAAGATGGGCTACGAGGCCCGCCCCATCGCCGCCCAGGACGACCACGCCGAACGCCAATCCGAAGCCCGCGACGCCGAAGCGCGGCGCCTGCAACACGCCTTCATGGCCGCGCTGGTGCTGACGCTGCCCGTGTTCGTGCTGGAAATGGGCTCGCACCTGATTCCCGCCCTGCATCACTGGGTGCTGGGCACCATCGGCCAGCAGAACAGCTGGCTGCTGCAATTCGTGCTGACCACGGCCGTGCTGGCCTGGCCCGGCCGCCACTTCTTCAGCAAGGGCCTGACCGCGCTGTGGCGCCGCGCGCCGGAAATGAATTCGCTGGTGGCCCTGGGCGCGGGCGCGGCGTGGGGCTATTCGGTCGTGGCGACCTTTGCGCCCGACTGGCTGCCAGAAGCCGCCCGCAACGTCTATTACGAGGCCGCCGCCGTCATCGTCACGCTGATCTTGCTTGGCCGCACGCTGGAAGCCCGCGCCAAGGGCAAGACGGGCGCCGCCATCAAGCGGTTGATCGGCCTGCAGCCGCGCACCGCGCGCGTGCTGCGCGATGGCCAGCCGCAGGACGTCGAGATCGAACAGGTGCGCCGCGGCGACCTCGTGCTGGTGCGCCCCGGCGAAAAGATTCCGCTGGACGGCGAGATCATCGAAGGCAGTTCCTACGTCGATGAATCGATGCTGACCGGCGAACCGGTGCCCGTCGAAAAGCAGCCGGGCATGCAGGCCACCGGCGGCACGCTCAATACCTCGGGCAGCTTCACGCTGCGCATTACCCACACCGGCGCGGACACCATGCTGGCGCGCATCATCCGCATGGTCGAGGCCGCCCAGGGCGCGCGCCTGCCGATCCAGGCACTGGTCGATCAGGTCACCGCCTGGTTCGTGCCGGCCGTGATGGCGGCCGCGCTGCTGACCTTCCTGGCCTGGTTCTTCCTGGGGCCGACGCCGGCGCTGTCGCACGCGCTGGTCAATGCCGTGGCCGTGCTGATCATCGCCTGCCCCTGCGCGATGGGCCTGGCCACGCCCACGTCCATCATGGTGGGCACCGGCCGCGCCGCAGAAATGGGCGTGCTGTTCCGCCAGGGCGACGCCTTGCAGACGCTGCGCGACGTCAATGTGGTGGCGTTCGACAAGACCGGCACGCTGACCCTGGGCAAGCCCACCCTCACCGAACTGGAAGCGGCCGCCGGCTACCGCGATGAAGACGTGTTGCTGTGGGTCGCGTCGGTGCAGGCGCGGTCCGAACACCCGATCGCGCTGGCCATCGTCGATGCCGCGGCCGAGCGCAAGCTGACGCTGCTGCCCGCTGACGGCTTTGCCGCCATCACCGGCGCGGGCGTCGAGGCCTCGGTGGCCGGCAAGCGCGTGCTGGCCGGCGCCGACCGGCTGATGCGCGAGCGCGGCGTGGACGTCAGCGCCTTCGGCCAACGCGCCGAGCGCTGGGGCAATGAAGGCAAGACGCCCATCTACGTGGCCATCGACGGCCAGGCCGCCGCCATGATCGCCGTGACCGACCCCATCAAGCCGTCGGCCGTGGACGCCATTGCCGCGCTGCACGCGCAAGGCCTGAAGACCGCCATGATCACCGGCGACAACCGCCATACGGCCCAGGCCGTGGCGCGCCAGTTGGGCATCGATGAAGTGCGCGCCGAGGTCCTGCCCGACGGCAAGGTCGAGGCCATCACCGCATTGCGCGCCGGCGGCCGCAAGGTGGCCTTCGTGGGCGACGGCATCAATGACGCACCGGCGCTGGCCGCCGCCGATACCGGCATTGCCATCGGCACGGGCACCGACGTCGCCATCGAAGCCGCCTCGGTGGTGCTGATGGCCGACGATCTGCACGGCGTGCCCAACGCCATCGCGCTCAGCCGCGCCACGCTGGCCAACATTCGCCAGAACCTGTTCTGGGCCTTTGCCTACAACGCCGCCTTGATTCCGTTGGCGGCAGGCGCGCTGTATCCGGCCTTCGGACTGTCGTTGTCGCCCATCTTCGCGGCCGGCGCCATGGCGCTGTCCAGCGTGTTCGTGCTGGGCAACGCACTGCGCCTGAAGACCTTCCGGCCGCGTGCGGCCCACTGATCCCTCGCCCCCAAGGAGGCCATTGCATGAACATCGGACAAGCCGCGCAAGCCTCGGGCATCTCGGCCAAGATGATCCGCTACTACGAAAGCATCGGCCTGATCGGCCCGGCGCTGCGCAAGGACTCGGGTTACCGCGTCTACAGCGAAAACGACCTGCACACGCTGCGCTTCGTGCGCCGGGCGCGCGACCTGGGGTTTTCAGTCGAGCAGATGAACGGGCTGCTGGCGCTATGGAAAGACCGCAGCCGCGCCAGCGCCGACGTGAAACGCATTGCGCTGGAACACGTCGAGGAACTGGAACGCAAGGCCTGCGCCCTGCGCGACATGGCGGCCACGCTCAAGCATCTGGCGCAGCACTGCCATGGCGATGACCGGCCTGACTGCCCGATCCTGGAGAATCTGGGCGGGCCTCAGCAGGTCGGATAGCAGCGTTTTCGGAAGACATGGCCGGCGTAGTCAACGCGCGGCCCCAAAGCAAGGCGGCCCCGAAGGGCCGCCTTTTTCACATCAGGCCTTATCCGGCTGCCCGGGCACGGCTTGAGCCATTTCGGCTTGGGCCATTTCGGCTTGGGCCATTTCGGCCTGGGGCGCTTGCGCCTCGGCCGCAACGCGTGCATGGTACGCGTCGGTGGCGGCCTGCTTGGCCGCCTTCTTTTCAGCCGCGGCAGCAGCTTTCTCGGCTTCTGCCGCCATCGTCTCGGCCGCCTGCTGGATGGCGCGCAGACGCGCGTTTTCCTGCACCTGCAAGACGCCCGCGGCGTCCAGCGATTCGAATACCGCGATGGATTCCACGTGACCGGTGTGCGGGAACATATTGATGACGCCCGCGCTCTTGAGCAGGTAGCCGCCCTCGTGCACCAGGATCGACGCATCGCGCGCCAGCGTGGCCGGGTTACAGGACACGTAGACGATGCGGCGCGGCCGCTCTTCCGGCGTCAACTGCGCCAGTGCCTGCGACACCGCATGGGCGCCTTCGCGCGGCGGGTCGATCAGCATGCGATCGAAGAACCCCAGGCTGCGCAGCCAGTGCGCGTCGACTTCGAACAGGTTCAAGGTCGAGAAGCTGGTGCGATCGGCCAGGCCGTGGCGCGCGGCGGCATCGAAAGCCCGGTCGGTCAGCGCCTTGCTGCCTTCCACGCCCACGGCCTCGCGGGCCTGGGTCGCCAGCGGCAGCGTGAAGTTGCCCAGGCCGCAGAACAGGTCAGCCACGCGGTCGGTGGGCTGCACGTCCAGCAACTTGAGCGCGCGCGACACCATGGCGCGGTTGATGGCATGGTTGACCTGCGTGAAGTCGGTCGGCCGGTACGGCATGCGCAGGCCGAATTCGGGCATGGTGTAGGCCAGCGCGTCGCCGTGTTCGCGCACCAGCGGGTGCACGGTATCGGGACCCTTGGGCTGCAGCCACCACTGCACGTTGTGCTTGTCCGCAAAGGCGCGCAGCACGGCGATGTCGTTGTCGGTCAGGGGCAGCAGATGGCGCAGCACCAGCGCGGTGACGCCGTCGCCCAGCGACACTTCCACCTGCGGCAGGCGGTCGGGCGCGGACATCGACGCGATCATGGCGCGCAGCGGCATCAGGAGGTCGCTGACGTGGCGCGGCAGTACGTGGCATTCGCGCATGTCGGCCACGTAGCTGCTCTTGCGCTCGTGAAAGCCGACCAGCACGCCGCCCTTCTTGGGCACCACGCGCACCGACAGGCGCGCACGATAGCGGTAGCCCCAGGTGGGACCTTGCAGCGGCGGCAGGATGCGCGCCGGGCGCAGCTTGCCCACGTGCCAGAAGGTGTCTTCCAGCGAACGTTGCTTGATCGCGACCTGGGTGCTGGGCTCCAGGTGCTGCATGGCACAGCCGCCACAGACGCCGAAATGGGGGCAGCGCGGCACGACCCGCTGCGACGAAGGCCGCCGCACTTCGTCCACGCGTGCGATTTCATAGGACGGCTTGCGGCGCACGGTCACCGCCGTGACCTGCTCGCCCGGCAAGGCGCCTTCCACGAATATGACCTTGCCATCGCGGCGGGCAATGCCCCGGGCTTCCAGATCCAGGGATTCGATACTCAAAACGTCAGACATCTCACGCAGTCCAGATTTACACGCAACCCGGCATTGTAAAAGGATTCAGGCCGGCTGCCGTTGCGGCGTCCGGGCGACCTGGCCTCGCAGCGCCGCCGCGGCCGCCAGGGCGGCCGCCGCCCCCGCCAGCGGCAACCAAGCCAGGCCGCCCGCGGCGATCACCCCGCTGCCCAGCGCCCCGCCCAAGGCGGTGCCCAGGTTGAACGAGGCGATGTTCAGCCCCGCGGCGGCCGCGGTGGACGCCGGCACGTAGCGGCGCGCCAAGGTCAGGAGCCGCAACGTCAGCAGCGTGACGATGGCGAAAAAGCATAGCCCCAGCAGGCCGGCCAGCGCGGCCACCGCCAATGGCCCATGTCGCAGCCCATATAGCGCCCCCAGGTTAAGCGCCAGCGCCGCCAGGGCCCATTGCGTGCTGCGGTCGGGCTGGGCCGCATCCGCCAGCCAGCCGCCCAGCAGATTGCCGCCGATCGAACACAGGCCGAACAGCAGCATCGCCAGGCTGAGCCAGCGGATGTCCGACCCGGCCACCTGCAGCAGAAAGGGGGAAATGAAGGTGAAAAACGAAAACGTGGCCACGCTGACCAGTGCGCCGACGCCCGCCGTCATCAGCAATTGAGGATGCCCCAATGCCCGCAATGCCGCCGCCGCACCTGCGGCCGGCGTGTCTGTCGAGCGCGCCGGCATCAGTGCCAGCAGCCCGCCCGCCCCCAGCAGGCCCAACCCCGCCATCGCCAGGAACACGGCCCGCCACGACCACACGCTGCCCAGATAGGTACCCAGCGGCACCCCCGCGGCGAGCGCCAGCGTCAGGCCCAGCCAGACCACCGACAGCGCCCTGCCCGCTCGCGCCGGTCCGGCCAGGCGTGTGGCAGCATCCGAGGCCACCGCCATGAAGACGCCGTGCGCCAGCCCCACCACGAAACGCATGGCCAACAAGCCTGCCAACGTGGACGACAGGCTGATGACGACGCTGCCGGCCGTCAAGACCGCCATCGCAAGGCCCAGCGTGCGGCGGTCTGGCCAACGCGCCGCCAGCGCCGTCAGGAACGGCGCGCCAAGGGCGGCGCCAAAGGCGTAGGCGGCTATCGCCGTGCCGACCGCTTCGACGCGGGCATGCAGATCGTCGGCCATGGCCGACACCAGGCCGGCCACGACGAATTCGGACAGCCCGAAGGCAAAAGTGCAAAGCGAGAAAACATAGACAGCGACAGGCATGGCGAATCCAGGGCACGGGCCCGGTGATGAGCAATACCCGAAAGCTTAGGAAGGGTCGCGCGGTTCGTAAAATATCTTATTTATCGCCGAACAAGACATAAAAAATCTTATTTGTCCATTCGGCCAGCCGGGTCGCGGCACCACGGGTTTGCGGACCCCGCCTTAGCGCGGCATGGCCTCGCGCACCGCCTCGATGAAGCGGTCGCGCACCGGCGATGGTCGCGCATGGTTCCACGCCATCAACAGGTCCAGATGCAGCAGGTCGGCCGGCGCATCGGCGACCAGCGGCTTGAACACGATGTCGCTACGGCCCGGCACCGCCAACGACGCCGGCAGCAAGGCAACGCCGAAACCGGCGGCCACCAGCGCCACCAAGGTCTGCAGCTGGCGGCCGTGCTGCACCACGCGGGGTGCAAAGCCCGCGGTCTGGCACAACTGCACCAACTGGTCATGAAAGCCCTGCCCCAGCGCCCGCGGCGAGGCCACGAAGGCCTCGTGGGCCAGGTCCGCCAATGCCACCCGGGCCTGCCCGGACAGCGGATGGCCGGCAGGCAGCGCCACCGCAATGGGCTCGCGCAGGATCGTGTGGAAACTCAGGTCCAATGTGGTGGTGCCCGGCGTGCGCAGAAAACCGACATCGGCCGTTCCGCTTTCCAGGGCCGCCACCTGCTCGCGCGTGGACGCCTCGCGCAGCGTGAACGCCACCGCGGGCGCCGCCGTGCGGAAATCACGCAAGGCCCGCAGCAGCGCTTCGTAGGGCGTGATGTTGATGAAGGTCAGCGTCAGATGCCCGTCGATGCCTTGCGACACCCGGCGCGTGTGGGCCACGCCTTCTTCCAGCGACGTCAGCGTACGCCGCGCGGTGTCCAGGAAGGCCGTGCCGGCCGGCGTCAGCGCCACATTGCGGTTGTTGCGTTCGAACAGGGGCGCCCCGACCTCGGCTTCCAGCCGGCGTATCGCCTGGCTGAGCGGCGGCTGGGCCATGTGCAGGCGTTCCGCGGCGCGGTTGAAGTGCAGTTCCTCGGCGACCGCAATGAATTGGCGTAGCAGGCGAGTTTCGATCATTGATATGGCTGGCGTCTTATTGGCACCTCGACAGTATATTTTTTATCTGCCCGCCATAAAAAAGGGGGACTTGCCGGAGACGGCCCATCAGGCAGTCTCCATCAAGCCCCCCAAAGCCGGCGCCGGTCAGGGCGCCGCCACGGATAGTGGGAAGATCAGAACGAACGCGACACCGAGAACACCGCGCCCAGGCGGCCCGACGGATGGCCGTACTTGGTCGGCAGCCAGTTGTCCTTGCTGGCGCCGACCGCGGCCAGCCCCAGCACCCAGCCCTTCAGGTCCTTGGTGACACCCAGCTTGTAGTCGACATAGCCGCTGATGGAATCGCCGTCCATGTTGACCTGGTTCTTCAGCTTCTGGTAGCCGACGTGGCCGACCAGGCCCCAGCCGTCGCCCAGGTCGAAGTTCGCGGTGCCGTCCAGGTACCAGGTGCCCTTGCTGTCCGGCGTACTGAAGAAGTCGCTGGGCGTGTAGGAGTACTTGAGGGTGTAGTTGGCATAGGTGCCGGCCAGGTACAGGTCGGTGTTGTTGTAGTTGCCGCCCTTGGGCGAGCTGGAACCCGGGTAGTAGTAGTGCAGCACGCCGGCATCCAGCGTGAAGCCCCCGCCCACGTCGCCCTTCCAGCCGCCGTAGAAGTCCATTTCCAGGTTGCCGTCGGTGAAGACGAAGTTGGACACATTGGAGTTCCAGTTGCCCAGGTAGAAGCCGGAACTGTGGGTCAGGTCGATGCCCAGTTGCGCGGCGGGACGGAAGTCCGTCTGCGAATAACCGCGGAAGCGGTAGTCGCTGGCGATCGTGGCATTGCCGCTGAGCGAAAAACCGCCGCCCAGGTCGGTGGGTTCGGCCTGCGCCGTCACAGCGAAACAAGCGGCAAGCACAGCGGGCAAGGCTAGCAACGTCTTCTTCATGGTGCGGTGTCCTGATCGGATTTAACGAGGAGGAGGACGGCCAGAGGCGCATCCATCAAACCGGTCTTGCAACGGCGGGTAACCGGGTCCCTTTCCTTCAAGCAAGGTCCGTGCCAGGTTTCAATCACGTGTCGGACGGCTGGCAGCGCGCTGAAAGCGCACGGCGCGCGCACCGGATTGGTGCACCGCGGTGCGCGCGCAGGCAGCGGCGCATCAAAATGGGGCTTGCGCGCCCCGGCGACGCCGCGCAAAAGAAAACCCCGGCGTGCGCTCGGCAGGCCGGGGGGCTGTGGGCCGCACCGGCGTTTCGCGGGGTGGACCGGCGGGGCGCCGGCCGCTTAGTTGGCTGCGGGAGGCGCCGGGGGCGGCGGCACCGCGCCCGGGGGGTTGCCCGGACCCTTGCCGTGACGGCCTTCCATCTTGGCATGGCGTTCCTGCATCTTGGCCTGGCGTTCCTTGACCAGTTGGGTCACCTGGGCACGCTGGGCGTCGTTCAGGCTATCCCACACGGCCAGCCATTGGTCGCGCACCTGCTTGGCCTGCGAACCGAATTGCTCGCGGGACTTGTCGGTCTGGTCGGCCAGGGCGTGCGGATCGAGCTTGCCGGCATCCAGCTGCGCCTTGAGCAGGTCGTGGCGTTGGCCGCCCGATGCGCGCATGGCGTCGCGCAGGCCGCGTTGGCCGTCCTGTGCCGTCTTGAGCAGGGCTTGCTGCTTGTCGTCCAGCTTGAGTTGGTCGACCTGTGCCTTGGACACGGGGCCCAGGCCCGGGATCCACAGGCCGTCGCGCATGCCCTTGTGGAAGCCGTCGCCGTGGCGGCCTTCGTGCATGGCGGCAGGGCCGCCATCGGCGGGCGGAGCCGCCATCACGGTGCCGGCCAGCAAGCCGCCCGAGGCGGCGACCATGGCCAGGGCAGCCAAGTTGGAGCGGATAGCGAATCGGGACATGTAGGTCTCCTGAAAGTGAAGAAAGCGAGGCCATTGTGCGATTCGCCCGGTTTCATCCAGGTTTCGCTGGCGCAAGCTATGTTTCAGTCGATTGCGTATGCCCGGACGTGCAAACGGAGCCCACGGGCTCCGTTTGGGTGCAAGACCATTGCGTGAAAATCAGCCGGCGTCCCACGCGGCCAGGTATTCCTTCCAGTGCGGCGCATCGCTGGCCGACAGGGTGTCGCGCACCAGCGCGATTTCGGCGTCGTAGGCGGTGCGGTCAAGCTCGCCGCGCAGGAAACGAAAGCGGCAATACACCAGCCAGGTGTTGACGACGTCGGTTTCGCAATAGGCGCGCACCTCGTCGGCGCGGCCGCTGCTCCAGGCTTCCCAGACCTTGCTGCCGTCCATGCCCAGCTTGCCGGGAAAACCGCAGAGCTTGGCCAGTTCGTCGAGCGGCGCGTTGGCGCGGCCGTTGTACTTGGCCAGCACGTCCATCAGGTCCAGGTGGCGATTGTGATAGCGCGAGATATAGTTGTTGAACTTGAAATCGCGATCTTCTTCGCCCATATCCCAGTAGCGCGGCGCGGGCACGCCCTGGATCAGGCTGCGGTAGTGCAGCACCGGCAGGTCAAAGCCCGAACCGTTCCAGCTCACCAGCTTGGGCGTGTAGCGTTCGATGGTCTTGAAGAAACCCGCCAGCAACGCCGCTTCGGGGTCATCGGCCTGGCCCAGCGTCTTGACGCGAAAGCCCTGGTCGTCGCGAAACACGCAGCCCACCACCGCCACCTTGTGCAGGTGCAGCGGCAGGAAGTCGTGGCCCACGGCTTCGCGGCGGGCCGTGAGCGCGCGTTCGACGACCTCGTGGTCAGGCACGTCGGCGCCCCAGCCGTTCAGCTTGCGCAGGCCATCCGCGTCGGGAATGGTTTCAAGGTCGAAAACCAGCGTGGGCGTCATTTGGCGGGCAGGTACTGCATCGGATCCACGGGCGTGCCCTGGCGGCGGATCTCGAAATGCAGGCGCGGCGACGTGGTGTCGCTTTGGCCGATTTCGGCGATCTTGGCGCCACGCTTGACGTCCTGGCCGGTCTTCACGAGCAGCGTGCGGTTGTGCGCATACGCCGTGATGAAGCCGTTCTGGTGGTTCACGATGATGAGGTTGCCCAGGCCGCGCACGCCGTTGCCGCTGTACATGACCTTGCCATCCGCCGCAGCGGTGACCGGGTCGCCCAGCGCGCCGGCGATGTCGATGCCTTTGCTGTTGTTGTTGAAGCCCTGCATGATCTGGCCGCCGGCCGGCCAGGCCCAGTTGATGACGCTGGCATCGGCCGCGCGCGTGACCGGCTTGGTTTCCGTCGGCGTGGCTGCGGGCGTGGGCGGCGGCAACGAGGCCACGGCGGTGCCGGACGTGTCGGCCGGCTGGTCCAGCGGACGCGGCTGCGCCTTGTTGCTGGCGATGGGCGCGGGCTGCGCCGTGCCGCCCGAGCCACCGGACATCTTCAGCACCTGCCCCACCGAAATCTGGTTGGGATCGCTGAGGTTGTTCCAGCGCTTGACGCTTTCGATGTCCACGTTATTGGCGCGGGCGATCTTGTAAAGGGTGTCGCCCGGCTTGACGACATAGCTGCCGCCGGGTTGCGTCGGGGCGG
This sequence comes from Achromobacter sp. 1014246743, assembly GCF_059760725.1. Classification (NCBI taxonomy): domain Bacteria; kingdom Pseudomonadati; phylum Pseudomonadota; class Betaproteobacteria; order Burkholderiales; family Alcaligenaceae; genus Achromobacter; species Achromobacter sp. 1014246743. Next base: position 5,154 of record NZ_JCBANA010000038.1, on the reverse strand, counting down.
ACGGCTGTCCGCCAGCAAGGTCGACGACCGGGGCGCGGGTACCTTTTGATGCGCAGCCGGCCAGGATGGCCAGGCTGAGAACACCGGCCACGAAAATCGGGCGGCGCAGGCGCGTCATGGACACGCCCATGGTCAGATCGGTCAGTTGCAACTGCCCGTTGAGCATACGTTTCTCCTGTTTGCTCAAGATTGTATTCCGGCACGTAGCGGCACAAAGCGCACGGCCTCTAATTCAGTACGTTTCCAGCTGGCCGCGCCCGTGCGTTCGATGAGCACCAGGCGCTGGTTCGAGCCCCCTTCGGGAGCGATCAGGCGCCCCCCCGGCGCGAGCTGCGAGAGCAACGCTTGCGGGATGGTCAGGCCGGCGGCAGCCACAACGATAGCATCGAAAGGCGCCACGCCGGGCAGGCCCAGCATGCCATCGCCGTAGATCAGGCGGATGCGCGTGGTGAGCCGCAAGGCGCGCAGATGCTCGCGCGCCAGCTCGTAGAGTCCGCGGATGCGTTCGATGGAATGCACCTCGCGCACGAACTGCGCCAGCACCGCGGCCTGGTAGCCGCAGCCGGCGCCGACTTCCAGCACGCGGGTGGGCGTGCGGTCTTCGCAGATGGCGGCGATCATGCGCGCCACCACCCAGGGTTGTGAAATGGTCTGCGAATGGCCGATGGGCAGCGCGGCGTCTTCGTAGGCGCGGCTGGCCAGCGCTTCGTCGACGAACAAGTGGCGCGGCACCGCGGCCATCGCGTTGAGCACGCGCTCGTCGGTGGCGCCCTGGCTGCGCAGGCGCTGCACCATGGCCTGGCGCAGGCGATCGGAGTTCAGGCCCAGGTTGCCGCCCGCGGCGGGCGTGGGCGCCTTGGCCTGGCTTTGCAGGGTGGCGGCGGACACCCGGGTGTTGCTGTTGGCGGGCGTGACGCCCGGGCTGAGCCGGCCAGAGTCGTAGCGGACCGGGCTGGGCCGCCCGGGTACCGCCTGCGAGACGTCCGGCTGGCTTATGCGTCGGCGCATAGCGGCTCCGCCCAGGTCCGGATCTCGTCGAGCTGGCTGTGCTGGGTCAGGTCCAGCCGCAAGGGCGTGACCGACACCATGCCCTGCGCGACCGCGTGGAAGTCGGTACCCGGCGTGGCATCGGACGCCTGTCCCACCGGACCGATCCAGTAGACCGGATCGCCATACGGCGTGGTGGTGCGCACCACCGGCTGCGACGGATGGCGCTTGCCCAGGCGGGTGACCTGGAAGCCATGCATGTCGTCAAAGCGGCGGCTGGGGATGTTGACGTTCAGCAGCACCGGGGCGGCCAGCGGCTGGGCCAGCTGGCGTTCGACCACCAGGCGCGCGGCGCGGGCGGCCGATTCGATGTGTTCCCAGCCTTTTTCGGCCAGCGAGAAGGCAATGGACGGGATGCCGAACAGGTAGCCTTCGCTGGCGGCGGCCACGGTGCCCGAATAGAGCGTGTCGTCGCCCATGTTCGCGCCGTTGTTGATGCCGGACACGACCAGGTCGGGGCGCGTATCCATCAGGCCGGTCAGGGCCACGTGGACGCAATCGGACGGGGTGCCGTTGACGGCGATGAAGCCGTTGGAGGCCGTGCGCACCGACAGCGGGCGGTTCAGCGTCAGGGAGTTGGACGCGCCGCTGTGGTTGGTCTCGGGCGCGACGACGGTGAGCTCGCCCAGGCCCTGCAGCGCTGCTACCAGCGCTTCGAGGCCAGGGGCCGAATAACCATCATCGTTCGAAACCAGAATTCGCATTGTGCATCCGAAAGAAAATAAAACGCGGGTGGACCGGCTGGATTGTACCGTCCGCAGGCGTCGGCCGGATGGCCTCGCGCCAATCTGTCCCGCATTGCCCAATCGATAACCCGAATCCGGCCCGGCCGGCCGGCGAGGTAGAATCCGCAGCCATCAAGATCCACAACAACACAACGACAACGGACGCTCACTCCCTATGGCGATCACCGAACCCTCCCTGGCGTTCACCGCGGCGCTCATCCTGCTGGCCTACCTGATCGGCTCCGTGCCGTTCGCCGTGGTGGTCAGCAAACTCATGGGACTGCAGGACCCCCGCAGCTACGGTTCGAAGAACCCGGGCGCCACCAATGTGCTGCGCACCGGCAACAAGACCGCCGCCGCGCTGACGCTGCTGGGCGACGCCGCCAAGGGCTGGTTCGCCGTATGGCTGGCCGAGAAGCTGGCCCCCGGCATCGCGCCGTGGCCGCTGGCCGCCGTCGTCGTGGCGGCCTTCCTGGGCCATCTGTACCCGGTTTTCCTGGGATTCAAGGGCGGCAAGGGCGTGGCCACCGCCCTGGGCGTGCTGGTCGCGATCCAGCCCTGGCTGGCGGTTGCCACCGCCGCGACCTGGCTGATCATCGCGATCTTTTTCCGCTATTCGTCCCTGGCGTCGCTGGTGGCGGCCTTTTTTGCCCCGGTCTATTACGTGTTCGGGTCGGGCATGGCCTGGTATGCCCAGCCGGCCCTGGGCGTCGCGCTGGCGGTCATCGGCGTGCTGTTGTTCTACCGCCACCGCGCCAATATCACGCGCCTGGTGCAAGGCACGGAAAGCCGCATCGGCGGCGGCAAGAAGCAGTAATCCCTGGCAGCCGGCGCCGCCGGCTGCATCCCGCCCGCGCCGGGCACCGGGCGTGCCTGGCCGTCCTCCCCCTCTTCCCGCACCCGCTTCAGGCGATATCGGCCAGGTCCCAGCGTGGCCGGATGGTGAAGCTGTGCGCATCGGCGTCCAGCGTGACCAGCCCCGCCTTGACCCGCTCGGCCGCCGCAAAGGCGATCATGGCGCCGTTGTCCGTACACAACGCCAGCGGCGGGAAATAGGCCTGCGCCTTCAGGGGCTTGAGCGCCGCGGCCAGCTTGGCGCGCAGCAGCTGATTGGCCCCCACCCCGCCGGCCACCACCAGCCGGCGCAAGCCGGTCTGCTTCAAGGCGCGGATGGACTTGGCCGCCAGCACTTCCACGATCGCGGCCTGGGTGGCCGCCGCCAGGTCGGCGCGGGTCTGGTCATCAAGCGTGCCGGTCTGCTGCTCGGCCGCCTTGACGCGGGTCAGCACCGCGGTCTTCAAGCCGCTGAAACTGAAATCCAGGTCGCCGCTGTGCAGCATGGGCCGGGGCAGATCGAACCGGCTGGCGTCGCCGCGATCCGCCAGGCGGGCCAGCGCGGGGCCGCCGGGGTAGCCCAGGCCCATCAGCTTGGCCGACTTGTCGAAGGCCTCGCCCGCGGCGTCGTCCAGGGTTTCGCCCAGCAATTCGTAGCGCCCCACCCCGTCGACCCGCATCAACTGCGTATGGCCGCCCGACACCAGCAACGCCACGAACGGGAATTCGGGACGCGGATCGGCCAGCATCGGCGACAGCAGGTGGCCTTCGAGGTGATGGATGGGAATGGCGGGCAGGTGGCGCGACCAGGCGAACGACTGCGCCACGCTCGCGCCCACCAGCAGCGCCCCGGCCAGGCCCGGACCTGCCGTGTAGGCCACCGCGTCGATGTCGGACATGGCCAGGCCGGCCTCTTCCAATACCTGGCGGGTCAGCGGCACCACGCGCCGGATGTGGTCGCGCGAAGCGAGTTCAGGCACCACGCCCCCGTATTCCTGGTGCATGGCGATCTGGGTGTGCAGGGCATGCGCGAGCAGGCCGCGTTCCGTACAGACGGCTGCGACGCCCGTTTCATCGCAGGAGCTTTCAAAGCCGAGAATAATCATGGCGGCAGAGTTTACAACTGATGCGAAAATACGCCCGTTTACAAATAGTCGAGGGCGCCGACGCCCTCACCTGACAACCTGAGCCTGCAAGCACCCTGGGGATAAGAATGCTGGAGAAGCTATTCAAGCTGCGTGAACACGGCACGACCGCAAGAACCGAAATCGTGGCCGGCCTGACGACATTCCTGACCATGTCGTACATCATCTTCGTGAACCCGGACATCCTGTCGTCCACCGGCATGGACCGCAGCGCCGTGTTCGTGGCCACCTGCCTGGCGGCCGCGCTGGGCTCGCTGGTGATGGCACTGATCGCCAACTGGCCCATCGGCATGGCGCCCGGCATGGGCCTGAATGCGTTCTTCGCCTTCACCGTGGTCAAGACCATGGGCTACACCTGGGAGCAGGCGCTGGGCGCGGTGTTCATCTCGGGCGTGATTTTCCTGATCCTGACCATCTCCGGCATCCGGGTCTGGCTGGTCAAGGGCATCCCGCATTCGCTGCGCAGCGCCATCGCCGCCGGCATCGGGCTGTTCCTGGCCATTATCGCGCTGTCCAGCGCCGGCATCGTGGTGGCGCACCCCGCCACCAAGGTCACCCTGGGCGACCTGACCGCGCCGGGGCCGCTGTTCGCCATCCTGGGCTTTTTCATCATCGCCTCGCTGGACGCGCTGCGCGTGCGCGGCGCGATCCTGATCGGCATCCTGGTGGTCACCGTGCTGTCCATGGGGCTGGGCTACAACGAATTCAAGGGCGTGTTCGCCGCGCCGCCCAGCCTGGCGCCGACGCTGTTCAAGATGGACATCCTGGGCGCCCTGCACACCGGCTTCGTGCACGTCATCCTGGTGTTCGTGCTGGTCGAGGTGTTCGACGCCACCGGCACGCTGGTCGGCGTGGCCAAGCGTGCGGGACTGATGCCCGAAGGCCGCCCCAACCGCCTGGGCCGCGCCCTGTTCGCCGACAGTACCGCCATCGTGGCCGGCTCGATGCTGGGGACCAGCAGCACCACCGCCTACGTCGAAAGCGCCTCGGGCGTGCAGGCCGGTGGCCGCACCGGCCTGACGGCACTGGTCGTGGCCCTGCTGTTCCTGGCCGCGTTGTTCATTTCGCCGCTGGCCGGCGCCGTGCCCGCCTACGCCACCGCGCCCGCCCTGCTCTACGTGGCCGGCCTGATGATGCGCGAACTGATCGACATCGACTGGAACGACGTCTGCGAAGCCACCCCGGCCGCGCTGACCGCCCTGGTCATGCCCTTCACGTATTCCATCGCCAACGGCATTGCCTTCGGTTTCATCAGCTACGTGGTGCTCAAGACCGCCACGGGCCGTGTGCGCGACGTGCATCCGGCGACCTGGCTGGTGGCGATCCTGTTCGTGATCCGCTACGCGTTCTTCCCGGAATAAGCACGTAGCGCCGATAACAGCCGCCGCGGCCCGACGCAGGGC
>NZ_JCBANA010000037.1:0-64871 GCF_059760725.1 Achromobacter sp. 1014246743 | reverse complement strand
AGGGTATTAAGACCAGGTGGCATACACGAAACTGTCAGCGAGGAACCCGTGCCGAATCTTGACCGAGTTTTAACCAGGCGGTGATCGAGACATACTGCAAACGCGGCAGTCCGGCCTTATGCCCGGGTGCCGCGTATCGTTAAATCACAGCCCTCTTCAGAGCCGGGGAGTCTGGGCAGTTTGCCGCTCACTTAGCGAGTGCCAAGCGAACTAAGACATATCCGCGACTGCGATAGAACGCTCAGAAGCTAGTTTCTGAGCTTCTTCAATTACGACGTCCTCCTGCGCGGCAACAACCTTTCGCTTGCCCAACCGGACGACGAGTTCCCGAGCATCACATCCATAACGCTCTGCCGCATGTTTGATGGGGTGCACGTAGCCTCCGTAAACATTTGCATAACCCATTAGAATGGAATCGTTATCGATCACCGGCATAGGCTGCGGAGCGACTTCGCGACTAAAGACGTCGGCTGCATCCATAATTCCGAAAATATCGGAATTCAGCTCATATCCGGCCCGACGCAAGGCCGCGATCGCTACTTCGGTCTGAGCGTTGCCCGCTCCGCCGCCGAAGCCCTTCAAGCTTCCATCGACGTAGGTTGCGCCCTCATCAAGGGCGGCCAAGATATTTCCAATCGCCAATCCTAAGTTGTTGTGCGGGTGAAAACCAATAGGAACTTTTACGGCCTTACGAACGGCTCGTATACGTGCGGCGACTTCGGAAGGGACCAGATGCCCTTGGGATTCAGCGAGGTTGATGTAATCTGCACCGTATGACTCGAGCTTGCTCGCCTCTTCGGCGAGCTTCTCTGGAGTTGCCATGCCAGCCGAAATCAAGTATCCCGCCGCGAACATCCCCAGGTCCTTGGCACGGCGGAGATGCTGCTCGGTAACGTCAGATTCTGTGCAGTGAGACGCAATTCTCGCGACCGAAACGCCAATCTCCGCCGCCATTTCGAGATCGCGGAACAATCCGAAACCAGGTAGCATGAGTATTGCAATGCGAGCTCGTTTGACGGAACGGCAAGCGGCCTCTAAGAGTTCTTTATCCGATGCTGCCGCGCGTCCGACGTGCAGGCAGCTTCCGCCCAACCCGTCACCGTGGCCCACCTCAATAATATCGACTCCTGCCTTGTCCAACGCCACAGCAGTGGCGCTCACGATCTGCGGAGTGAATTGATGCCGATATGTGTGATTGCCGTCGCGCAGAGTGACGTCGACGAAAGTAATTTTAGTCATACCAGTCTCCTCGCGATAGCGTCGTTTCCGTAGTGCTCCGCCACTGCGATTGCAGCCGCATTGATGATGTCTAGATTTCCCGCGTACGCCGGAAGAAAGTCCCCCGCGCCCTCGACCTCGACGCCAATCATGAAATGGTCACCTCGTCGAAATGGTTCAACCGTTAGGCGATAACCGGGCACGTACTTTTGCACCTGCGCCACCATCTCGAAAACTGATGCCTTCACAGCATCATCATCCGCATCTTCATCCACGACGGCATACACAGTGTTGCGCATGATTAGTGGCGGATCTGCTGGGTTCACAACGATTAACGCTTTGGAACGGCCAGCGCCGCCGACCTCCATCAAAGCCTTCTGCGTTGTAAGCGTGAACTCCTCAATGTTCTGACGGGTACCGGGACCAATGCTCTTACTGGCGACAGTGGCCACAATTTCAGCGTAACTAGTCCGGGCGGCGCGACTAACGCCATATACGAGCGGCACTGTCGCCTGCGCAGCACACGAGATCAAATTCACGTTGCCTTCCAGGGAAGCCTTGTCTATGTTTACGCACGGAACGATACTTGGCCCAACCTTTGCGGGCGTAAGATCGATAGCAAAAATTCCTGCGTCTTTCAACTTCGGAGCATGGGCTTGATGGGCTCTTGCAGAGGTCGCCTCAAAAACAACTTCCACCCCTTCTTCTAGAACCGCGTCAATACCATCGGCGGATGTCGAATAACCCATTTCTTTTGCACGGGCCAATCCTTCCGACGTCGGGTCAATTCCCGCGACAAGCCGCAAGTCAAACATCGAATTTCTACGAAGCTTATACATAAGATCGGAGCCAATATTCCCCGAACCAAGTATTGCGACTGGAATCCGCCCCTCCCCTCGCCTCGATCGCTGCGAGTGCTCTTGCTCAATCATGCATGTCTCCAAGTAATGCCGCCAAGCGCAATCGTGCGTCGGTCGACCCTTGATCTTTACGATCGACAGCTTCACATGCAATATTCATGCCAGGCGGCTACGCGTCAAGACACGCGCGACGTCGACGGGCAGTTCCTAGTTCGGACCCTCAACGCTGGGTCACGAATAGCCAATTGGATCGTTTCCGCTGTATCCTTTTGATCCACTCAAGCTTCTCCGGGGTCATCATCGCTTCCTGCTGTTGCGGATACCGCATGTTCCTGCCCCCTCTGTATTGCCCTATTTTCCCTGTGCCCCCGGTCCCCCCCCCCCCCGCTACAGAGGCTCAGCTGTCCTGTGGTGGAGTCTTGAGAGACATTAAATGGCCAATTTCGCATGAAACGTCGGACTGGAGTCTCCAAGCGCCGGCCTGGCAGGGATTCTCCCCCCGCGGGCATGCCACAGCCATCTGAATGATCCGCGACAAAACCAAAATATCCCACCTGCCGCGGCGGTTACTCGCGCGCAGAGCATGGTCGCGCCGAACAGCAGCTAGATGAAGACAGTCAACGAAATGTCGCGTGCGCGAGGATCGGCACGAATTGTTCGGCCATTGTTAATATGCGATATCCATTCCCCGCCGCAGTCGGTCGTCACCTTGCATGGGCTCGCGGTTGTTACATGTTCGAGGAGTTCTGATAAGTGCCTCGAATTCGCGCAATATGGAGTTCAATCGTTCCCCCTAGCGGCCGGCATGTACGGCGCGAATCTAGTCACGTTCTCATTGACAAACAACTCTCGGCCAATGTACGGAAACGCCCGTTGCGTGCACTTTGATCTGTCGCACACCCTGCAGCCCATACCGATCGGAGTAGGCACGTCCGGATCTTTGATATCCAATCCACTCGCATAGACGGTCCTATGTGCGTGCTCGACGTCGCACCCCAGAGCCACAGCAAAGTCCTTGCGTGCTCCACCAAAACCGCCGACCTGACGCGTGACCGTACGCGCAACCCAAAGGTACACCCTACCGTCGGGCATCCGCGCCAATTGTCTGACGATACGGCCGGGACTTGAGAACGCTTCATAGACGCCCCACAATGGGCACGCGCCTCCTACGCGGGAAAAATGGAAATTTGCAGCTGATTGGCGTTTGGATATATTGCCTGCCCTGTCCACTCGGATGAAAAAGAATGGGACGCCGGAAGCGTTTGCGCGCTGCATCGTGCTCAACCGGTGGCAAACGGTTTCGAAGCTGACGCCAAACTCGTGGCTCAGGAGGTCAATGTCATACTGGAAGGCTTCGGCCGCATCCAGGAACCGGCGATAGGGCAAGATGAGCGCGGCAGAAAAGTAGTTTGCCAGACCTACGCGCACCAAGCGTCGGACGGCAGCGCCGGAAAAGCGCGGCAGATCGGCCATTCGATCTAAAGTTGCGTTTAATTCAAGAAAGGCTAGCTGACCTGCCATATGGAACGCTCGTTGGCCGGGCCGCAGATGGGACGCCAGCCCGAGCCTCCGACTGTCAGCATCGTAAGCGCGCAGCAGTCCGGCATCCGCCTCCAACTTACCCAACGTCACGCCATGCGCATATTCCAGTCGTTGTGCCAATTCCTCTGCCAAGCGCGACGGTGACAGCCCCGTCAACCCCCAGCTTTCGTGGCATTGCTCGGCTTTGACGTCCAACTCTGAAAAGTGATTATGGTGCGTGAAAAAGAAGTCACGCGCCTCTTCGTAAGGCTGGGCAGGCATTACAGGCACATCAGAATTTCCTGAGCCGCTCTTGTATGCCACTTCGGACAAAGCCTCCAGGCGGTCAAGTACTTCCCGATGACGGCGGTGAAGATCGATGAGGACGCGCCCGACGGCCGGCATGCTTGTCGCGATTTCCCGCATCTCTGCATGAGAAATCCGCGCGTCTTCATGGCCGCCAGTCGGCGAAGCCGGCAATGTGGCGCTTACTTCACGAAGCGCCGCGACCATGCGCGCCTCCCCATCGTCGGAATACGACTGCACGTCTATCCCCAAGGTTTCCTTCAGGCTCAGCAGCACGGCCATGGTCAGCGGACGTTGGTTTTGCTCCAACTGATTGACGTAGCTCGGCGACAAACCCAACAACCTGGCCAACGCCACCTGTGTCAGCTTGCGCTCTTCCCGCAAGCGCCGAAGCCGCACTCCCATGAACACCTTACGCATTGCAGTCCCCTGTCATCATCCAAGCCCTCATTATTCGCAAGATTCGCAAATGTGCAAACCCGCCTTTGCGCTAATTCACCTTAATAGCGGAGATTCTCTTCCATCGTTTGCGTAGACTGCGAATTACTGCGTTACAGCACAAAGTAAAGATTCAACAAAAGGGGCCCCAACCATGAATGACACCACCACTGCTACCGGCGTGAAGAAAAAGAAGTCTGTCGCGCTGTCCGGGGTAGTCGCGGGGAACACCGCGCTATGCACCGTCGGACGCACCGGGAATGACCTGCACTATCGCGGTTTTGACATCCTGGACTTCGCAGACACCGCCGAGTTCGAAGAAATCGCACACCTGCTCGTGCATGGCAAGCTTCCCAACAAGGCTGAACTTCTGGCGTATAAACAGAAACTGCGCGCACTGCGCGGCTTGCCCGAAATGCTAAAGACGGTGTTGGAGGCGCTTCCGGCCGCCAGTCACCCCATGGACGTCATGCGAACGACTGTCTCGGTACTGGGTTGCGTGCTTCCTGAGAAAGACGATCACAACACGCCGGGAGCGCGCGACATCGCGGATCGACTGATGGCGAATCTTGGCTCGGCGCTGCTTTATTGGTACCACTTTTCGCATAATGGACGCGTCATCGACGTCCAGACCGACGACGACAGCATCGGCGGACATTTCCTTCATTTGCTGCATGGCCAGAAGCCCGATGAAGCGTGGGTGCGCGCGATGCACACGTCGCTCATTCTTTACGCCGAGCACGAATTCAACGCGTCCACCTTCACCAGCCGCGTCATTGCCGGAACCGGGTCCGACATGTATTCGGCCATTTCTGGTGGTATTGGCGCGTTGCGGGGGCCCAAACATGGCGGAGCCAACGAAGTCGCCTTTGAAGTTCAAAAGCGCTACGACAGCCCCGACGAGGCGGAAGCCGACATCCGGGCTCGCGTGGAGAACAAGGAGGTCGTCATCGGCTTCGGCCACCCGGTCTACACAGTTTCAGATCCGAGAAACAGTGTCATCAAGGAAGTCGCCCACAAACTTTCGGCGCGTGCGGGAACGACCAAGATGTTCGATATCGCCGAACGGCTGGAAACGGTGATGTGGGACGTAAAAAAGATGTTTCCCAATCTGGATTGGTTCTCGGCCGTCAGCTACCACATGATGGGCGTCCCCACGGCCATGTTCACGCCCTTGTTCGTCATCGCCCGCACCGCGGGTTGGGCGGCCCACATCATCGAGCAGCGGATCGACAACAAGATCATCCGTCCCACGGCGAACTACATCGGTCCCGACGACCAGGTATTCGTGCCCCTCGAACAGCGCACTTGAACTGAAGAAAACACAACCATGTCCACGCGAACCCAACTCAAATCCCTGGTCGGAGCCCGCCAAGGACTCATCGTTCCCGGCGCATTCAACGCCTTGTCGGCGAAGGTGATTGCTGACCTGGGATTCCAGGCAATCTACGTCACGGGCGCCGGCGTCACCAACATGTGGTTCGGGATGCCGGACCAGGGCTTCATCGGGTTGCATGAGATCGCCGAGCATACGGCCCGTATCCGCGATGCCGTCGAGGTGCCTTTGATTGTCGACGCGGATACCGGCTTCGGCAACGCGCTGAACGTTCGGCATACGGTTCGCGTGCTCGAGCGAGCCGGGGCGGATTGCATCCAGCTCGAGGACCAGGTGGCGCCCAAGCGCTGCGGTCATTTCTCGGGGAAGGAAGTGATTTCCACCGAAGAGGCGGCGAGCAAGATCAAAGCCGCCGTGGACGCTCGCGTCGACCCCGACTTCCTCATCATGGCACGCACGGATGCCGCGGCCACGCATGGCTTCGACGCGGCTGTTGAGCGCGCACAGCAGTTTGCGGAGGCTGGCGCCGACATACTTTTCGTGGAAGCCGTCACCAAGCCCGACCAGGTTCGCGCCCTACCAGGCCTGCTGTCCAAGCCCCAGCTAATGAACATGGTGATCGGCGGCCGCACGCCCATCTTCAACGCCGACCAGCTGGCCGAACTGGGATACGGCATCGTGCTGTATGCGAACGCGGCGCTTCAAGGTGCGGTCGCGGGCATGCAGAAGGCGCTGACCGCGCTGCGCGATGACAAGGAGGTGCAGGAGTCCAGCGGTCTCGTGACACCGTTTTGCGAACGGCAGCGACTGGTCGGAAAGGCCGACTGGGACGCCCTGGAAAAGCGCTATACGTGAAGCAACGGCTCTCATCCAGTACCACTTGACGCCTGGGCCGACCGCCGAAAGCCGTGCCGCCTGAAATCAGATTCCACAACGACTAAACGCAAATGAAGAAGCCGATATCACGCATGCTCGTCGCCAACCGCGGCGAGATAGCCATTCGCGCCATGCGCGCCGCCGCCGAACTGGGCATTCGGAACATCGGGATCTATGCAAACGAAGACAGGTTTGCATTGCACCGGTTCAAAGCCGACGAAAGCTACCTTGTCGGCCAGGGGCGCCGGCCGATAGAAGCCTATCTCGACATTGTCGGGATCATCGCCATCGCAAAGCGGGCTGGCGCGGACGCAATCCACCCGGGGTATGGTTTCCTATCGGAGAATCCCGAATTCGCTCAAGCGTGCGAAAACGAAGGCATCGCCTTCATCGGCCCCCGGCCCGCAGTGTTGCGGGAGCTCGGAAACAAGGTCGCGGCACGCGCGCTGGCCGAGCGCCTTGGCGTGCCGGTGGTGCCCGCCACCGGTGCGCTTCCCGACGATCCGGATCTCTGTCGAGAACTCGCACGGGGCATCGGCTACCCGCTGATGTTGAAGGCAAGCTGGGGCGGAGGCGGCCGCGGCATGCGTGCCATCAACCAGGAATCCGAACTGCTCGACGCCATTGCCACCGCCCGCCGTGAGGCCGCGGCGGCCTTCGGAAATGGCGAGGTCTATCTGGAAAAGCTCGTCGAGCGGGCACGCCACGTCGAAGTGCAGATACTCGCGGACCTGTCGGGAAACGTCGTGCACCTGTACGAACGTGACTGCTCGGTGCAGCGGCGCAATCAGAAAGTGGTCGAGCGTGCTCCTGCACCGTACCTCAACAAGTATCAACGTGAGGAATTGTGCCAGGCCGCGCTGAAGCTCGCTCGCGGCGCGCAATACACCCATGCGGGAACCGTCGAGTTCTTGATGGACGCGGAGACCGGGCGCTTCTATTTCATTGAGGTGAATCCCCGCATCCAGGTCGAACACACCGTCACCGAGGAAGTCACCGGCCTGGACATCGTCAAAGCGCAGATCCGCGTCACCGAGGGAGCGCGCATTGGAGAAAACGATTACCTGCCCGATCAGCAGAACATTCGCCTGCTCGGTCATGCGTTGCAGTGCCGGATCACCACTGAAGACCCCGAGAAACATTTCGCTCCGGACTACGGCCGTCTGACGGCCTATCGCAGCGCATCCGGCGCTGGAATCAGGCTGGATGCCGGAACGGCATATACGGGTGCGATCATTTCGCCCCACTATGACTCGCTCCTGGTCAAAGTTACCGCCCGCGGCCACGACGCCGAGGAGGCCGGCCAACGCATGGACCGCGCCCTCCGTGAATTCCGCATCCGCGGCGTCGCGACCAACCTGGCTTTTCTGGAAAACGTGATCGGACACCCGCTCTTCAAAAGCGGCGATTGCACGACTCGCTTCCTGGATACGTGTCCTGAGCTGTTCGAAATTGCTCCCCGAAAGGATCGAGCGACCCGCCTGTTGAACTTTATCGGCGGAGTGGTTGTCAATGGCCACCCCGAAATGAAAGGCAGGACGACGCCCGCGCAGCCGTTGGCCACGGCGGTGGTTCCCCCCTGCAACCTGGATGCGCAACCGCCGCGCGCCGCGCGAAACGAGTTTCTGGATGGAGGCGCTGCTCGCTTCGTCCAGTGGATACGGGATCAGCCACGCACGCTGCTGACCGACACGACGATGCGAGACGCGCATCAGTCATTGTTGGCAACGCGCATGCGGACGTACGACATGGTGGCGGTGGCGCCCCACTATGCGCGCCTCCTGCCCGAACTCTTTTCGCTCGAATGCTGGGGCGGCGCAACCTTCGACGTCGCGCTGCGGTTTCTCAAGGAGGACCCCTGGGACCGGTTGCGAAAGCTCCGCGCCGCAATGCCCAACACACTTCTGCAGATGCTCTTGCGCGGTTCCAACGCCGTGGGGTACACGAACTACGCAGACAACGTGGTTCGCCACTTCATCCGGCAAGCCTGCAAGGAAGGCGTGGACCTGTTCCGCGTCTTCGATTCGCTGAACTGGATGGACAACATGCGGGTCGCAATGGATGCGGTGATCGAGAACGGCGCCTTATGCGAAGGAACGATCTGCTACACAGGAGACATCTTCGACGCATCCCGGCCCAAGTACGCGCTGCGTTACTACGTTGACATGGCGAAACAGCTGGAGCTCGCGGGCGCGCACATCATCGGCATCAAGGACATGGCGGGCGTTTGCCGGCCGCCCGCCGCGCGCGCGCTGGTCCGGGCGCTGAAAGAGGAAATCGGCCTGCCCATCCACTTTCATACGCACGATACGAGTGGCGGCGCGGTCGCGAGTGTGCTTGCCGCCGCCGAAGCCGGTGCAGACATCGTCGACGGCGCCATGGATGCGATGAGCGGTCTAACGTCGCAGCCCAGCTTGGGCGCCATCGTCGCCGGCCTTGCCGACACTGCGCACGACACTGGCATCTCGTACGATCGAATTGCCCCATTCTCCAGATACTGGGAAGGCGTGCGCCGATACTACGCGCCCTTCGAGGCCGATATGCGCAGCGGAACCTCTGACGTCTACCGCCACGAAATGCCCGGAGGCCAATACACCAATCTGCGCGAGCAGGCGCGTTCCATGGGATTGGAAGCGCGCTGGGACGACATCGCCCGAAGCTACGCAGAGGCGAATCTGATGTTCGGCGATATTGTCAAAGTCACGCCTTCATCCAAAGTCGTGGGCGACATGGCGTTGTTCATGGTCGCAAGCGATCTGAGCCCCTCGGACGTGCAAGACGCCGACCGAGATATATCCTTCCCTGATTCCGTAGTGTCGATGATGCGCGGAGAACTGGGTTACCCTGCAGACGGCTTCCCGCCCGCCTTGCAGCAGAGGATACTGAAAGGCAAATCGCCGATCGAAGGACGCGCTGCCGCGCATCTGCCCGAGGTCGATCTGGAAGCCGAGCGGGCGCTGGCGGCCGATGCGACGGGATTCGACATCGACGACAGCGATCTGGCGAGCTGGCTCATGTATCCCAAACTGTTTTCCGATCACATGGCGAATCGGCGCGAATTTGGTGATGTGTCGGTCATTCCGACGCCGGTCTTCTTCTACGGATTGTCCGAGCAGGACGAGCTCGCCGTGGATATCGACCAGGGCAAAACGTTGATCGTTCGCCTCTTCGGCCATTCTGACGAGAAGGACACCGCGCAAACACGGCTTTTCTTCGAACTGAACGGCCAACCGCGGCCAGTGCTGATTACGCGTGGCGGAAAGGATGCAGCCGCGGGTCAGGTCCGCGCCAAGGCACTATCCGGCAGCCGGACGCAGGTCGGTGCCCCAATGCCAGGCTCGATATCCACGATCGACGTTCGCGTCGGACAACGAGTCACCAAGGGAACGCCTTTGATCACGATCGAAGCGATGAAGATGGAGTCTGCAATTTGCGCCGAACGAGACGCGGTAGTTAGCGGTATTCTGGTCTCGGTCGGCGATCGCGTGGACGCGCAGGACTTGCTTCTGGCGTTGGAGGAGTGAGAGCCAGACTTTTTTTGTGCGTTCTCGTTCCAGCCCAGCTCTTTTGGGCTGCATGCAGCCAACTCAATGCCGCGCGCAGGTCAAACTCAACAAGCCGGCCAGTATTTTTTTTGCGCGCGGCATCTAGCGAGAGAGCCATCTGATCCGCCAGCCCGATAGGAAGGTCCGCTATGCCAAATTCGGCCCGACCGCGGGCCAATGGCAAATGCGACATGGACTGGGCCACACCGAGGTGCAAGGACCTGCGCAATCGTCCTTTTGAGCGCGGGTCAAAGGTCCTCTGCGCACTGCGCACGAACCGACATCAAGGCTCAAATTGCGCGAAATTCGGTATGGCCAGCACATGTAGGATTGCCGCTCCCCCATTCCGGCTAATAGCGCGAGTCCCTCGGCTTGCCTTTGGGGAAGTCCTTCTCCTTGCCCGCGAAGTCCGGGCGCGGCATGTGCGTGAAGTACTCGGCCACATCCACGGCGTCCTGATCGGACAGCACGCCGCCCTCGCCCCAGTTGCCATGCGTGTTCACGCCCATCGGCATGCTGTTGCGGATGAAGGCGGCGGCTTTGTAGGTTCGCGCCAGCCCCGCACCGATGTTGAAGGACTCATCGCCCCACAAGGGAGGGAACACGATATCACCCTCGCGGTCCTTCTTGCCTTCGCCATTGGCGCCGTGACAGGCCGCGCACTGCGTGGCGTACAAGCCCTTGCCGCGCACCGGGTCCGGCACGAGCTTCGTATCGATAGGCCAAGCGTTATCGATCTGCACCTTGGCACCATGCGGCACGTCCTGCGCCAACCACTTCATGTAGGCAACCATCGCCTGCATTTCCACCGAGTCCTTGGCCAGTGGCTTGCCGTTCATCGAGCGCATGAAGCAGCCGTTAATGCGGTCCTCCAGCGATACCACGCGGTTGGCGCGCGGGTTGAACTGCGGGAAGGAATTGACGGTGTTGATATAAGGCGCGCCCATCGGCTTCTTGCCCTCTTGCACGTGACAGCTGTTGCAGTTCATGCTGGCGCCCGTGTTCTGCGGCAGCAGCCGGCGCGTTTCGTTCAACAGGCGCTTGCCGTAGTTGATTTGGTCCGCATTGGGCGCCTTGGCGATCTGCGTGTCGGACGGGATCGTGTAGTCGGGCAGGCGCTTGCCGTCCCTGTCCAACACCGGGAAGGTAGAGCGGGCGGCGAACTCTGTTGGCGAGTCTGGCGCGGCGCTGGCCGCCATCCAACCGCCAGCGGCAAGAGCCACCGCCAGCACGACGGCGATTTGAGTGCGCTTATTCATGCTTGCCTCCTGCAACGATGTTGGGCTTCTTGCTGGCCAAGAATTCGCGAGTCCGCTCCACGTCGCGCTCGCCGACCGGCGGAGCCTGGTTCGTCCATGCCGTGCGGATGAAGTTGATGACGTCGGTCACGTCCTGATCGCTCAGGTGCTTGAAGCCCGGCATCGCAAACGCCATTAAATCCTGGTCGTTGGACGGCATCTTGCCGCCTTCCAGCGTGATTTGAATGATGGACTGCGGGTTCTGCGCGAAGATGGCCGAGTTGCCCGCCAGGGCCGGGAAGATGCGCGGCATTCCTAGACCGTCCGTCCGATGGCAGACCACGCATTGCTCCATGTAGATTACTGCGCCGCGTGAGGTGTAGCGGCCGTCGCGCAGGGCGGCAGTGGTGCTATCGGCCTTGGGCGGTAAGGTGACCAGCTTGCCGCTCGCGGCGGGCAATTGCTTCAGATAGGCCGCGATGCTGCGCAGGTCCCCGTCAGTGAAATAGCGGGTGCTGTGATCCACCACGTCGGCCATGGCGCCGAACGCGGCGACCTTGTCCGTGCGCCCGGTCTTCAGGAACAGAACGATGTCGTCGGCGCTCCAAGATTGCAGGCCCTGAGCCTCGCCACGCAGGCTCTTAGCGCGCCAGCCGTCAATCACAGCGCCGGTCAGGAAGGCGTCGCCGTCGGCCATGGACAGCGCCTTTTCCTGAAAGGCCAAACCGCGCGGGGTGTGACAGGCGCCGCAATGGCCCGGCCCTTCCACCAGGTAGGCGCCACGCACAAGCTTTTCGTCGGCGCCGGCCGGGGCCGCGAAATCGCGCTTGCCGGCAAACAGCAACTGCCACCAAGCCATCGGCCAGCGCATGTTCAGCGGCCATGGAATCGTGGAGTCGGCGCTGGGCTGGCTGGCGGGTTCGACCTGCGACATAAAATACGCGTATAGCGCCTGGACGTCCTTGTCCGGCATGATGGCGTACGACGGGTACGGCATGGCCGGGTAAAGGGGTGTGCCATCCTTGCGGATGCCGTACTGCACGGCGTTCTTGAAATCGGCGTAGGTGTAGGCACCGATGCCTGCCAGCTTATCGGGCGTGATGTTGGACGAATAAATGGTACCGACCGGCGTCTGCATCGCCAGGCCGCCCGCAAAGGACTTGTTGCCGGGCACGCTGTGACATGCCACGCAGTCGCCTGTGCGCGCGATGTAGGCGCCGGCTTCAACCAGTTGCCGGTCGTGGATGTCGACGACTGCCGTGGGGGCGACTTTGCGTTTCGCGGTCAAAATCTGGGCACCACCGATGGCCAAACCGGCCGCCACCAGCATGCCCACTACGACCTTGATCCCAAACTTCCTCATTACTACTCTCCATATACGCTGGGCAGCGAGCACGTCGCGGAGCTCGTACGTCCGCCCAAGCTTTTGTGGAGATTTTAAGCCTTTTAGTAATATGCTTATTACGCTAAGGAATATATTCCAAGGACATGTTTGATTTCTCGCAAGTTGGACGCAGGCGCACGACAGATGCCGACCCACGCTGGGGACGCTTCTCAACACGATACCATCTCGAGGTCGCCAGGCCTGTCGCTGACGGCCAAGCGCACCGCCGGAGCGCCCACGACATACAAATCGCTCCATCAAGCGCAGTCGCCCATCCTAGTGAACTAGCGCTTAGCAAATTTGGCTATCAACGGCCCTGAGCCGACAGTCGTCATCCCGCCCACAAGGAGAGATGCGTGGCTGGCCACCCCCGTGACCGATTCAACGGTCGACTGCGTGATGAATTCCTTAACGTGCATGAATTCATCACGCTGCAAGACCTGCAGCAAAAACTGCGAGCTTGGCAGGACGACTACAACCATCATCGACCCCACGGCTCACTCGGTCATCTGACCCCGCGTGAGTACGTTCAAAAGTGGTCAGTGCTACCAAAAGAGGCAGCCACTCTCCAGTTTTGAACTGTCCAATTTACGGGGGAAGGTCAGAAGCAGCCTTACTACATACACGGCGATGGCCCGCTCTACTTCGCCGCACTGACCGCCTGGTCGCTTGGTGCACCATTGGATGCCGCACATGGCTTTGCAATCGTGACCAACGATACGAAGGGTGAGATGGTGGACATCCACGCGAGGCGTCCGGTGGCCTTGCCGCCAGCGATCGCGCAGCGCTGGGCTGATCCAGCAATCTCGACTGCCGATGCCCGCGATCTGCTCCACGAAGGCGTACCCGAGGACGCCTTCACCTGGCATCCCGTGCGACAGGAAGTCGGCAACTCGAAGTATCAGCTGCCGGACGCCATCGCACCAATCTGATGGTCAAGACCGCGGCTGGTGGTCAAACAGGGCGAGCGCGGCTTCAAACGATGCGCGCATGCCGACCAGCCGCCCCGAGTCCCCTCGGCTGTGCCGTAGCTCGTGCTGATAGCGGCCCTCGACCCAAATGCGGCAAATGGTCCATCGAGGCGGTCCCGCCCAATAGTAATCATCCATACGCCGCAAATCTTCGGGATCGCTCATGGCCGTGGCCCGGAGTTGTCCCTTGGAAAAGGGGCTCTATGGCGCGGATGCTAGGCTTATTTAAACTGTATATTCATACAGCAGTACAGCTTCATGCCGTTCAAGCCTCCGCTTCGCATCGCCCAACTGCGCGCCAGTGACGCCGATCTCCTGGCCCTCCTGCAGGAGGTCAAGCGGTACCGCTCGTTCATATTGCGCACGCAATTGTCCGGTGGATTCAAACTGCCGTCCGGGGTGCTGGCGCCGGTTTACGACGAGTGGTTCGAGATACTGTCAGCTGAGCCCTGCGTGGCCGAGCAGGAGGAGATGGTCCGGGAGCTGCTGGAGGCCCCGGACAAACTGCGCTACGGCATGAGGCCGCGCTAAGACTACCCCGCCCAGTGCAGTGGCACCATTGATTCGAACGCCGTTTCATTGGCATACTGGACCCCCGCAACTTTTGGAGACCGAGGTCATGCTCAAGGATATCCAGAAGGAGGGCGCGGAGGCAGCCCGCAAGGGTTTGAGCCTCTTAAATTGCCCGTATCTAAAGGCGGACGCTATGCCAGGCCACTCCGGAGAAGCTCCCGGCGAGTGGCTTGAGCGAGTGAATGCCTGGGAAGAGGGCTGGAAGAGAGAGTCGGCGCAACGCGCGGCCAAACGATCCGCCAGTCCGTTTGCTGTGCCAGTCGCCAAGAGGTGACCGATCAGCTGCTTTCTGTCCAAGTAACTGGCCAGCAAAACAGCGCCCCAAATGGGGCGCTATCGTTTTGGCAGATGCTTGCAGCGCGCTTAGCGGCTAAACACCAGCCACGCCGTCGCGCAAAATGTCCCCATGGTGTTTAGCTGCTAAACGATGCCGACGTGCCGCTCCGTCGGCACGCTAGTTGCTGCGAGCTTGGGTCCAACACGAGAGGAGAATTTCATGTCGGACAATCTGCAAAATCGGGGTCCGCAGGACCGGTCGCGTATCAACGTGAACGAGGCCCACGAGCTGCGTTACTGGACCAAGGAGTTTAGCGTGACGGAAGACCAGTGGCGGAAGGTTGTACAAGCTATCGGCGTCTCCGCATCGGCCGTGCGGGAACACTGAAGAAACAAACCGGCACCAAGCGTTCCTGACAGTTGTGACGGAGCAAGAGCGTGGACAACGGCCGCAGATTCGTCGTTTATCGATCCTTCATCCGTCGCGAACGATTTGAGCTTCAGTTGGAAATCGGCGACGTCATGAAGCGGTGGACGGTAATCAACGGAGTTCCGCTCGACTCGCAGGCGAGACGCATTGCGGTGGAACAGACACCTAGTCCAGCCGTTGGAAGGAGTCGCAAAGGACGCGGTGTATTACTCCGTCGCAGCGGGGAACCGGTGCACGAGTGGGACACGGGCTGCTGGTACCCGGTGGGCGACGCCAGCGGATACGAGATGGGACATCTACGATTTACGCTTCGGGGCGCCATTTTGCGCGGTCGCTGGGCCCTCGTCCGCATGTCTGGCAGGGGGCCAGTCCTGCGGCCTCCGTGGCTGCTGATTTTCACGGCCCCTTGACGGGCAGCGGGACTGAACAATGGCGACCCGGCGGCGAATTGGGAAAGCCCGTGCGACCGGCCGCTCCGACAGCGGAGCAGCGGCCGCGGCATCAGAATTTCCCGGCCTCGAGGCAGATCTGCCACCTTCCCTAAAACCTCAACTGGCCACCTTGGTCGACGGCGTTCCCAGGCACGGAGATGATTGGCTTTACGAAGTCAAGTTTGATGGCTACCGGATGCTCGCCAGGGTCGAAGGTTCGCGGGTACAGCTGTTCACGCGAAATGGCCACGACTGGAGCGCAAAGGTTCCCCACCTGGTGGCGTCGATCCAGCAAATGCACGTTCCATCCGCGTGGATCGATGGCGAAATCGTCGTACTGGCCGATAACGGCGTGCCAAGTTTCCAGGCGCTGCAGAACGCCTTTGATGGAAAACGCACGTCGAACATCATCTACTACGCCTTCGACCTGCCTTTCATTGCCGGACGGGATATTCGCGGCGAGCCACTGCAACTACGACGTGAGCTGCTTGCCCAGCTGGTCGCGGCGGGCCAGGACGATCACATTCGGTTTAGCGAGGCATTCAGCGCTGCTCCTGCGGACCTGGTCGCATCCGCATGCCGCATGGGACTCGAGGGAATCATGGCCAAGCGCCAATCGGCTCGATATGTCTCGAGTCGCACGGACGATTGGATCAAGATCAAATGCGCCCAGCGGCAAGAGTTCGTCATCGTGGGGTACACCGCGCCAAAGGGTGGCCGCGTCGGGTTCGGCGCCCTTCTGCTCGGCGTCTACGAGGCGGCGGGAGGTCTGCGGTATGCCGGCAGCGTGGGCACGGGTTTTGACGACCGTGGTCTTTTGGATCTCCACAAAAAGCTCACCGCGCTGAACCAGAAGGCAACGCCTCTCAGCGCCGGAAAGCCGAAATCGTTGCGGGACGTGCAGTGGGTAGCGCCAGTCCTTGTGTGCGAGGTGTCGTTCGCAGAATGGACCGAGGGCGGGCATGTCCGGCACGCGACCTTCCGCGGCCTTCGAACGGACAAGCCAGCACCTGCGATTATCAGGGAGCGGGTAATGCCGGCCAGCTCGGTCGAACCGAAGACCAAGCCGCCGGCACCGGCGCCGGCACCGTCAACGCCGGCCCAGCGGCCACCATCCATGCGAACAAAGTCTGGCAAGCTATCCAATCCGGATCGCGTCATCGACCCGTCGACCGGCCTGACGAAGCTGGACCTCGCACGCTACTACGGCCTGGTGGCGCCCCTGCTCGTGACGCACTTGAAGGCCCGGCCTGTCTCCTTCGTGCGTGCGCCGGTCGGCATTCAAGGGCAGCTATTCTTTCAAAAGCACCTTGACGCCCCGATCTCGGGCGTTACCGCCTTGCCAGAGGGGCTTCATCCTGGCCACCCCGCCCTGCTCGAAGTGCCTACGCCAGCCGCAGTCATGTCGGCCGCGCAGATGAACGTGATCGAATTTCACACGTGGAACGCTGTGAAGAATGCGATCGAGAAGCCCGACAGGCTGATCCTGGACCTGGATCCCGGTGAAGGTGCGTCCTGGCCAGCAGTCCAGCAGGCTGCGCAGCTTGTGCGCGTCCTCCTGCACGGACTCGGCCTGGAGGGGTGGCTGAAGACCAGTGGTGGAAAGGCTCTCCACGTGGTGGTGCCATTGCGAAAGCAATACGACTGGAACGTTGTAAAAGGCTTTTCGGCGGCCATGGTGCGCCACCTGGCCAGGACACTTCCCCAGCTTTTCGTCGCCAAGAGCGGTCCAAGTAATCGCGTGGGCAGGATCTTCGTAGACTATCTTCGCAACGGTTTCGGCGCCACCACCGCCGCCGCATGGTCGGCACGGGCTAGACCCGGGCTGGGCGTATCTGTGCCATTGTCTTGGGATGAGCTGGGCGACGTCACTGGTGCGCGCAATGGACGATTTCAAACATCCAGAATCGGCTTGACGTGGCCAACTCAGCGTGGGACGACTACACGCCCCAAACGATTAGTAAGGCGATGAATGCGATCGGCTACAGCCCGGAGGGGACAAAGGGTTAGCTCGCCATCAGAACGCCCATGCTGCATCATTAGCACTGCTGTTTTGAGGTTCTGTATCTAATGGTTGGCTGATGGGAGCCGGTGGGTATGTGGGTGAAACTCGGGAAGCCGGTGGGCACACCCTGTGGTCAAGCGCGTGGTTAGGCGGAGCCTGTCCACCGTTTGTCCATCAGCGGTTGTCCATGGGCCGAGCGCAGCGAGCCGAGTGGTCGCGCAGCGATCATCCACATATCCACGGGGTCGATGGACGTCTTTGGACTTGATGGTTTAGCGGCTAAACACGTGGCACAACTGTCCAAGTGTGCTCTCCGCGCTTACTAATTTGGCTCTTGATCGTCTCCGTCGGGGCGGTTTGCCCCAGGGATTCGACTGACTGGCTAATTTGCGGGCGGAGCACCTGTCTGATTTCGGCTAGAAGCGGTCTCTTATCGGCCATCTACCGCCGTTGGCCGCTGGCCACATAGAGACACTCAGACTGAGGCCTCCCTCGGACAACGGACGTTCACATGCCCACGGGATAAGCCGCACGTCATCAGCGAAGGCTGCCGGTGGCTCATTGATTTCAACGGTATCCGATGTATGCGGCTGAACAGGCACCAGGGCACATCGTGGTTCTACTGCCCGTTGACGTCTTTAGATAGCTTAAGATGCGCTTTTTTACCCTTCGAGGCGCTATGTCAGAACTTGCATCCCAGTCGACGTCGATCCAGTCCGTGTACGCGATGTTTCGCGAGGACAAGCTGTTCGTGAATCGTCGCTATCAGCGAAAACTGGTTTGGACGCTGGAAGAAAAACAGCGCCTCGTGGAGTCGATCGTAAAGCGGTATCCGATTCCCGCGATCCTGATCGCCGAGCGGAAATCTGGAGATGGCTATGAAATCATCGACGGTCTCCAGCGGTTACATGCAATTGTCTCGTTTATTGAAACCGGATTCTCAACGCTGGATGGTAATTATTTTGACGTGAAGCATTTTCCGACCGCAAAGGCCCATGCTGACGCTGGTCTGTTTTCCATCGCCGACAGTCAAAACTGGATTAGCCAAAAGGATGTAAGCGCCGTTCTCGACTACACGCTTGCACTTTCGGTCATGAGAAATGCGACTGACGACGAGGTGAATGATGTCTTCGGACGCATCAATACTTACGGACATCGTTTGAGCGACCAGGAACGCCGCCAGGCTGGCGTCGAAAACGAGTTCTCAAAGATGGTTCGACTGATGGCCTGCAGTGTGCGCGGCGACGCCTCTGCAGACATACTCCCTCTTAAGTCGATGCCGAGTATCAGCATCGACCTACCCATGGTGAAGCACGGTTACGAGGTCAAGGCTGACGAAGTAGTGTGGGTCGAGCAAGGCGTGCTTCGCTCAACAGACCTGCGGGATAGCATGGACGAGCAATGCATCGCTGACATCGCAACATGCATTGTTGGCGGTCAACTGGTTGAACGCTCGAAGGATGCGCTAGATGCGGTTTACGACTCGACAACCGCCGAGAGCGAGAGGGTGAACAACGCGCTTGAGGTATACGGAGCCGACAAGTTTTCCCAAGAATTTAAGTTCTGTCTCGACCAAATACTCACCGTTTGTAATGCGGACGGCCCGGCAAAGCTCCGAAACATTATCTTTACGAAGGGAACCACCAACGCCTTCCCAGCGGTTTTCGCGATTATCCTCATTGCTTTTCACGAGTTGACCGTGAAAGACGGCATGATCATCTCCGATCAGTCGGCTGTAAAGAAGGCTCTTACGGGGCTGTACAATCGCATCGACACAAGTCGAGCCGCTACCTCGCCGGCCGAACGGCGTAAAAATATCGACACGGTCAAGGGCCTGATTGCCGGCGGCTTCATCAAGGCTGACGTGGTCAAACTGATTTACGGCAACCACGCGACAGTGGATATCGAGTCAACCATCCGCCGATCGGAAATCGAGCTGTCTGACTATGAATTGAAGCAGGGCATGTTAATGCTCAGCATTGACCGCAAAATTGATAACGCGTTGATTGAGAAAGTGCTCAAAACCTTGTGTGCCATCGCCAACAACGGCCCGCAGCGCGATGGGAAGGTTTTGGTTGGAGTAACCGACAAAGACGCCGACGCGGCAAGGGTCAAACAGTTAGACGGCATCGAACCAAAAAAAGTCGGTAAGCGCTATGTAGTCGGCGTAGCGCGAGAAGCAAAAGTGCTTGGGCTGTCCCTCGAAGACTACTATACAAAGTGGAAGGACGCGGTAAAAAAATCGCCGTTGTCCCCAGCTCTTCGCGACTCAATTCTTTCGCACATCGACTACAACTCGTTCTACGGGCTGGGGGTGATCGTATTCACGGTGCCGCCGCAGAAAGAGCTCTCGTACTATGGCGAAGATGTCTACTGGCGCAACGGCGACTCGACTGAGATCGCAACGACCGCCAAGCAAGTGGCGGGGCTTGCACAACGCTTCTGATTCGTCACAATCGAAGGCAGTTGGGGCAATAAGACCCGGACGAACTGGGAGTCAAGGCCCCCTGTTTTTTATTGGCCCTATCCGACTGAAGGTGGCATGCGTGTCGAGCAGCAATCGGGCTGCCAATATCGCAGAAGTAGGAAGCGAGAGCTTGAACGACAGCAACGGGCCGTCCCCGGCCCTTCGGCAACGGCGGCTCGCGGCCACGAACGATCAGTCGGCCCGGGGGGAATCCAGCCGCGCCTCTGCGCTATCTTCTCGAAGATAGTCTTGGTCACTTCCTTTACTGCTGGCGCCACATAGGTGCCGAAAGTTGACAGAGAGATAGAAGACAATGAGCGAATGGGAACGCATATTCGGCGCGGGCGTCTCCGCCGAAGCTGTCATCAGTGGGATCAACGCTTCGTGGAGCAGGGAAGAGAGGGAAGCAGCCAAAGAGGCGAAGCAGAAGCGGTTCCTGGCTTCGATGGCGTATGGGGGAGATGAGAGCGCGAAGGCAGCGCTCCTCAAAGAGCTCAAAGACGCTTCCATATCGGACCACTTGCCTGTCGCAGACCGAAACGTCGCAACCCTCCTTCGTTCGCCGGCAGGTGATTTCTCCACGCTGGTCGCACGCTACCGGATCCCAGAGCCACTTGCTGCGCTAATAGACGAGATTTTCGTGTCGATCAGGCAATCAGAGTGGACCGAACAGAAGGGGTATCTTCAGGCCTTGGACTGGCTCATCAAGTGCTTCGATGCAATCAAACCCGGCGTGGATCTACGCTTCATCGTCGCTCGGTTCGCGGCGTCAACGGCTGCAACCGGAATGGCTTGCATGAGAAAGAAACAAGACCTGGCGTGTTTACGCGTCGCGCAACCTGCCTTTGATATTCTCTGCGCGCGTGCAAGAGGCGTCCTGGTGCCAAAGACAATGGTCGCTTTAGCGATACGGGCCATTGAAACCGCCTTAGGGGGCACCCTTGAAGACCCGTATGCGTTCCAGCCATATTCCGAGCTCGGCCGCCATCGTGGTGCACTCGCAACAATGGCTTTTGCTCTGGCCGAGATGCCAATCACAGCGGCGACCATTGCGGCTGAGACAGATTTTTCACCGAGAATTACTGGCGATATTTCGAAATACACCTTCTGGCACTTGCATTCGCAGGAGCTGCTGAAGTTACTTGAGGAGGCACCCAGTACGCGTCTCGCGGTCATCAACCTTGATAATACTGGCGAAACACTAGATAGCTTGTTCCATGTTGCGGGGTAGCGGACGACTCTTTAATCTACCGTGCCGAATTTCGGGACGATTTCATCGGGGTAATCCCCCCGCAAAAGTGATGAGGTCAGAAGTAGAATTTTCTCGTTGAGGAGTTCTACCGCATGAAGAAGTCGAGATTTACGGATGCTATCGGTATGTCGCCAAGACGGACGCCGAGAACGAGGAGATCGCCAACTGGCTGCTACGTCTGACAGACAACCACCGCAACTGGGGCTTTGGTCTGTGCTTCCTGTATCTGCGCAATGTTCGAGGCTTCGGCTGGAACCATAAGCGTGTGTACCGGATCTATCGCGAGCTCGAACTGAACCTGCGGATCAAGCCGCGTAAACGGCTAATTCGGCAGACGCCCGAGCCACTGACCGTGCCGACCAACGTGAACCAGGTATGGTCGATGGACTTCATGCATGACCAGCTTGCCGATGGGCGCAGCATCCGCGTGTTCAACGTGATCGACGACTTCAACCGCGAAGCGCTGGGCATTGAGGTTGACTTCTCGCTGCCATCCGAGTGCGTGATCCGCACGCTCAAGCAGATCATCGGCTGGCGGGGAAAGCCCTTGGCCATTCGGTGCGATAACGGGCCCGAATACCTGAGCGCGGCAATTGTCGACTGGGCCGGGGCATGGGGCATAAAGCTCGAATATATCCAGCCGGGCAAGCCACAACAGAATGCCTACGTCGAACGGTTCAACAGGACCGTGCGCTACGAATGGCTGTCCCAATATCACTGGGAAGATCTGGAACACGTACAGCGCGTCGCCACACAATGGATGTGGTCCTACAATCACGAGCGCCCAAATATGGCTCTGGGCGGATTTACCCCAAAACAGCGGTTAGCCATGGCCGCGTAGCGTTCCTACTTCTGCCAATCGCTAAAAATGGGGGGATTACCGTAGATATCTGCTCAGGGTCGGAAGTCGCCTGTCGCGCGTCGGAGGGCGGCGACCGGCCAGAAACCGACCATCGCCTAATATCGTCACACAGGCTCAAAAATAAAACGCGAAAGGGATTTGTATGAGTAATCCATGGTGCTATCTGCTGCGCAGATACGGCGAGGAAATAGGAATGCCAACGCGGGACGAGATCGCGGTAGCCGTAAGAGAGCTATACGAAGAAACCTTGCTGGGCATGACTGAAGGCGACTACGAAGAACACGGGGATGGCTCGCTGCGATACGGCTATGACGAAGGGCCAATGTACGAGCTTCAAATTACACGTGGTGGGATTGCACGCTTGACCGAGTGGGCCGATCAGGAGTACGAGACGGAATTGTGCCCAATGAGAGAGGTTGAAGCGCTTCCGCAGGAGAAAGCAGTCCTGTTATGGGAACTCCTAGCTTCGGGAGAAATCGAGGCGGTTCGCTCTCACTTCCAGGTGGCTAAGCGGCCACTATGAGTCGTCATTGGCCAGTCATCAAGGGCGCCTCACGGCCAGAAGCGGCCGTTCCGTGCCTATCTCGTTAGTGCCAAAAGTGAAAGCCACAACTAATCTCGGTCGCCTGCGGGGTGTTTGACAGGAGCTGAAGCAAGACAATTGGATCGTGGCCACGGTGCGCAACGACCATGACTGGCGTGCATCGCCCCCTCATGTCTGTCCTTGGCGACGGGTACCTCCTGCGTGCGATGGTGCACCCGTATTAGCCACCGGGTCACAGGTCTCCTGCCCCAGCCGGTTCACCTCGGGTAGACCGCCTCGCTGCTCGCGCTGCCCGCGCCACCGGGGGGCAGCAGCAGGCAAACATTTCGGAACGTCAATCAAACGCGCTGCTGCCGCACCCACTGCTGCACGCTTTGACGCTGCCACTGCTGGGCGGCATAGACTTTGAGGCGTTCAGGGACGGCGTCACCGTTCATGATCAAGCGGTGGAGCATCAGCGCCAGTTCGGTATCCACGATGCACCAGCTGCCAAAAAGGTTTGCAGCCCGCGCGGGCAGCAGTTGCTCGGCCACCTGGAACAGTTTGTCAGCAGCTTCGCGCGCGGCGGCGCTCAAGGGCGTCTCCGTAGGTTGGATGAACACAGTGTCCATTCCGCGCTCGTTGCGAATAGGCATAAGATCGCTGCGCAGCCAGGCCTGGACCTGTCGGGCACGGGCGCGCAATTTTGCGTCTTGTGGGTAGACTGCAGCATACGCGGGCGGTGCGAAAACGTCTTCCAGATATTCGCTGATGGCGCTGGACTCCGACAAAGTGAAACCCTCGTGCACCAGCATGGGCACCCGGGCCGTCAGGGACTGCTGACGATACGCGGCTTGCAGGTGTTGCCGAGCAGCCAGGTCAACACGTTCGGTGGAGAACGCAATGCCTTTCTCAAGCAAGGTGACGTACACGGAGAGCGCGTAGGGGCTGGTGAACTGGTGGTCAACAAATAGGGTCGGCATGTTCTGCGGCACGGGAGGATTCCAAAGATAAATCGTAGGTGAAGTCTATGGGTGCGGCCGGCGTGCGCAAAACGATTTATCTTTGACACCCTTGCCAAATAAATTCACATAAACCCATGTCAGATCTACAACGGTTGCCCAATCTGCTGGCCTTGCGCGCCTTTGAGGCCGCCGCCCGGCATCAAAACTTTTCCCGCGCCGCCGATGAAATCCACGTCACCCACGGTGCGGTCAGCCACCAAGTCAGGGCGTTAGAGCAAGACCTGGGTGTCGCCCTGTTTACCCGTCATGGCAAGCGTTTAACGATCACCCAGCAAGGTGCGCAGTTCGCGCAAACGGTGCGCAACGCATTGCAGGACATCGTGCAGGCGACCCAAGCGATACGCGAAGAGACCCGGCAAAAGCGAATCACGGTGTCGTCCATCCCTTCGTTTGCCGCACGCTGGCTGGCTCCGCGCCTTGGCAAATTTATTGAACAGAACCCGTGCACAGAGTTGGTTTTGCAGACCAGCGGACAGCTGCAGGACTTGGTGCGCGACGGTATTGATGTGGGCATACGTTTTGGCCAGGGTCAATACCCCGGCTTGGCGGTGGAGCGCCTGATGGGCGACGCGTACTACCCGGTTGCAAGCCCTGGCTACAACCAGGGGCGTCTGCCGAGCACCCCACGGCAGCTCAAACCAGCGCAACTTCTGCGCTCGGATGAGCCCTGGCTGCCTTGGTTTCAGGCAGCGAATCTGAAGCTTGCCGAGCCCACCGGAGGCGTTCGCTTTCAAGATCTGTCGATGCTGATCCGTTCGGCCGTGGCAGGGAACGGCATTGCGCTGGTGCGGCATGTGGTGGCGATGCAGGAGATTGCCTCGGGTGAGCTGGTGCGGCTGTTTGACGTGGCGGTCAAAAGCCCATCGCACTACTATCTCGCCTGTCCGCCGGAAGCACTACACAAACCCCACGTACAGGCGTTTCGGCAATGGTTGATGGAGGAAATCGCGATCTTCAAGACGCAGACTGGCCAAGCGGTGGATTGAACAGGGCGGTTGAGAACTACCATCCGTTTTCGGCACGTGCCCATTAATATCGGTTGATCGCATGTATCGCCCACCGCTTTCCAAGAGGATCCAACGTGTTTTCACATATTTTCGTGAGTGTGACTGACTTCGAGCGATCGCTGCGTTTTTATCGCGCTGTCCTGGAGTGTCTTGGGGTGGAGATGCGCTTTTGCGACGCCGACATACCCTGGGCTGGCTGGCATGACACACGCGGCACACGCCCCTTTTTCGTAATCAGCAGACCATACAACGGCCTACCGCAGCACCCGGGAAATGGACAGATGATTGCCTTTGCTGCAAAGTCTCGGGCAGTCGTTGATGCGGCCCATCGAATCGCGTTGGAGAACGGCGGAACCTGCGAAGGCCAACCCGGCGTACGACCGCAATACCACGCCAATTACTATGGCGCCTATTTCCGCGATCCAGACGGAAACAAGTACGGTGTCGCTTGCCATTGCCCGGAGACGGCAGATTACTGAGTATCGGCCAGGTAGCAATTCAAGAGGCAGCTTCCGCCCGACGTTGTGAGAAAAGGCGAGATTCCAGAGCAAACCGGAGTTTTGATTCGTCCTGGCCGGCGAGCGGTCGCTTGCGGCCAAGACGAGCCATTCCTAGCTTAGAAGTCTATACTCGGCGCCCCGCCAATTTGCGTAATAAGCCAGGGCCCATGAAAGCAAGAGAATTACTCATCGCTACGCTAGGAACGTTGGTTTTGACCCAACCGTCACCATCCTTCGCTCAAAACATCAACGGGAAGACCCTCTACACGCAGAGATGCGCGATGTGCCACGGTGCAGATATCAAGGGCACAGGGCCATTGGCTAAGAAAAGCAACCCTCCCACGCCTGACCTCACAACTGCTGCGTTCAAGAAGCGGCTCAATGATTATCCTGGCGTCATTGTCTCGTCGGTAATACTTCGTCCGAACGGAGACCTGATTCCGAGAACGTTGAGAGAGAACGGCGTAAAGCTGGCGCCGCACTCCTGGACCGTTCAGGATTTTCGCGATTTGAACAAGTACATGAGCGAGGTGATTTCCAAGAGCCGATAACGGCGCGTTGACCGCCTGACCGCTTCGGGTCGAGGCTGTGTGAAAACTCTTTGACGCCGCTACGGAGATCTAGATAGAGTTTGGTATCTCGATCCCGGGAGTCGACATGCCCCGATTCATCGAAGGTCAGGACCGGCAGCAGGTAGCGTTGATCCCGGAATGCCTGGATGACTTCATCGCCAACGACAACCCGGTGCGCATAATCGACGCATTCGTCGACGAGCTCAACTTGGAATCGCTGGGATTTGAGAAGGCGGCGCCAGCAGCTACCGGCCGCCCGTCGTATCACCCGGCCGTGCTGCTGAAGATCTATATCTACGGCTACTTGAATCGGGTCCAGTCCAGTCGTCGACTCGAGCGAGAGTGCCAACGCAACGTCGAACTGATGTGGCTCGTCGGCCGTCTGGCGCCAGACTTCAAGACCATCGCCGATTTTCGCCGTGACAATGGCTCGGGCATTCGCAACGTTTGCCGGCGGTTTGTTGCCGTATGCCGAGATCTCAAGCTATTCAGCCAAGCCCTGGTTGCCGTTGATGGAAGCAAGTTCAAGGCAGTCAACACGCGCGACAAGAACTTCACGGCTGCCAAGATAGACAAACGTCAGCAGCAGATTGAGGAGAGCATCCATCGCTATCTGGCGGCGCTCGACACAGCCGACCGAACGCAACCTGTCGAGATCGAGGCCAGGACCAATCGGCTCAATGACAAGATCGAACGTCTGCGCAAACAAATGCGCACGCTTGATGACGTCAAGGAGAAGCTCAAAGACAGTCCAGACGGTCAACTGTCGGTGACCGACCCGGATGCCCGCTCGATGGCCACCAGCGGCCGGGGCTCGGGGATGGTCGGCTACAACGTGCAGATGGTTGTCGAAGCCAAGCACCATCTGATCGTCGCGCACGAAGTGACGAACCGAGGACACGACAGGGACTCATTGGCATCGATGACACAAGCCGCGCGGCAGGCGATGGGCAAGAAGCGACTGCGTGCGATTGCCGATCGCGGCTACTACAGCGCGCCTCAGATCAAGGCATGTGCAGAGACAGGTATTGATGCGATCTTGCCCAAGCCGACGACTTCCAATGCCAAGGCCGAAGGCCGCTTCGACCGTTCGGACTTCATTTACATCGCGAAGGACGACGAGTACCAGTGCCCTGCGGGCCAGCGCGCCATCCATCGGTTTACGCGGGAGGAGAATGGTCTTCAATTGCGACGCTACTGGAGTAGTGCCTGCCCACAATGCGCGATGAAGGAGCGATGCACACCTAGCGCGTATCGGCGCATCAGTCGATGGGAGCATGAGGCCGTGCTTGAGGCGGCGCAGCGCCGTCTAGACCGAATGCCAGATGCGATGAAGGTGCGGCGGCGCACGGTGGAACATGTGTTCGGCACGTTCAAGCATTGGATGGGCTATACGCACTTCCTAACTCGTCGCTTGGGCAATGTAAGCACGGAAATGAGCTTGAATGTACTGGCCTATAACCTCAAGCGGGTCCTGCGCATCCTGGGCTTCCAGCAAACGATGAAAGCGATGCTGTCGATGGGGGGATGAGCCCTTCTTGTGACCAATAACGTACCTCAGGCCCTATCCGGGCCGACCAAACGGCTTTGAGTGAGCCCTGCATCGAAAAATGAAGTGAATACCGCCCAAGTTGATGCGGTCCAGGCGATTGCGCTGTGGCAGTCAGGACGAAAAGCGTTTCCACACAGCCTCGGTCGACAACGGTCATTCCTAACGGGTGGCCGAGCCGGCCAAGTGCAACCTGACACAGGACGCACGATGAACGCGACCACCTCTCTCTCGCCGGGCTCGATCCTTGCCGGGCCTTGATAGTTGGCGGGCGCCGCTGCGCCGCCCATTACCACCATGGAATATTCCGGCCAATCATCTATGCTGAATGACCATCCAGAAACCGCTCGGCATCCAACGCCGCCATCGACCCGAAGCCGGCGGAGGTAATCGCCTGACGGTAGTGCTGGTCGGCCACGTCCCCAGCGGCGAAGACGCCCTCAATGGATGTCTGAGTCGCATTGCCGCGCAGGCCAGAGCTGATTTCCAAGTATCCGTTGTTCATGGCCAATTGGCCGTCAAACAAGCTGGTATTAGGACTGTGGCCAATCGCCACGAAGAGCCCATGAGCGTCGATATCGCGACTACTGCCATCCTGCACAGATTTGATGCGAACTCCCGTCACACCCGCGTCGTTGCCAAGCACTTCGCTAACCTCGTGGTTCCACACCATCTCTACCTTGCCTTCGACGACTTTCTTGAGTAGCTTGTTCTGAGTAATCTTCTCCGCCTTGAGCCTGTCGCGTCGGTGTACCAGGTAGACCTTACGGGCGATGTTGGCCAAGTACAGCGCTTCTTCGACCGCCGTGTTGCCACCGCCTACTACCACCACGTCTTGCCCGCGATAGAAGAACCCATCGCACGTCGCGCAGGCCGAAACGCCGCGCCCCATGAATGCCTCCTCCGACGGGAGGCCCAGATACTTGGCGGTCGCGCCGGTAGATATGATCAGCGCATCAGCGGTGTACTCGCCGCTGTCGCCTGTAAGCTTGAACGGGCGCTGTGCCAAATCCGCGGTATGGATGTGGTCAAAGACCACCTCGGTCTCAAAGCGCTCGGCATGGCTTTGCATACGGGCCATCAGATCCGGACCCGTCAGGCCATGCATATCGCCAGGCCAATTGTCGACCTCGGTGGTGGTCGTCAACTGCCCGCCCGGCTGCAAGCCCGTAATCAGCAGTGGCTTCAGGTTGGCACGGGCCGCGTAGACCGCAGCAGTCCAGCCTGCGGGACCCGAGCCCAAAATAATCAGCTTTCGATGGTTCTTCATACCGTCGTTCATGATGAGTCCTTTCTCCTGAGTTCGTATTTGCGCAAGGGGCCAGTCCGTTTCCAATCGGCGTTTCTGACGGATCAGCCCCGCAGCCCATGAACTGCCCAGGCAATCAGCCGGGACGACCGCTTCCCCCCCTATCAGTCCTCGCACCACCGGTATAGGTCAACGCGCCCAGCACGATCGCAACTAGCAAGAGCGCGGGCACGTCACCCAACATATGCCCCATGTGCGACCCAGGGCTGTAGGACTGAACCGCCATGATCAAGCCGTGCACGACACTCGACCATATCGCGAAGTCGATCAGCGACCGATTCGCCATCGGATCGCGTGAAGCGCGGATCAGCAACACCCCGAGCGTTGCGTACATGCCCACAATCATCATGAAGTAGTGAGAAGAGGCAGGCGGCCCTTCATGCCACATCCATCCCGACGGCCATACGACCGCCAGCGGATAAATCAAGCAAAATATGACCCCGATAACAAGAAGGGCGATCTTCAGAAGTTTCAAACGGGACGTCGACATTTTTTTCTCCGGTAGCCGAGCGTATTAACTCACTCGGGTTTTAAGATCCATTCACGCGGCAGGGCATACGCCCGATTACGCTTAAGAAACCAAGGCGTAAGCCTCTTGCTGCTCCTGACTGAACTTTGTCTGCACCCAGCGTGAGATCTCACGTGCGGACAAATTTCCCAGGAACCGGCCAAGTTCCCGGCCGTACTCGCCATACAACACGATCATCGGCACAGCTGCGACCTTCAACGAGTTCAGCAGTTGGGAATCCGTGGCAGCATTGACTTTCACAACTCGAACCTGCCCGCCAAAATCTTCAGCAGCCTTTTCAACTGCGGGCCCCATCGTCGTGCACGGGGGGCACCACGGCGCTCCGATGTAAAGCAAAATCGGAACGTTGCTCGAGCGTGCCAAACGGTTAAATGCCGTGGCATCCAGCTCCTCTACTTTCCCGACCCAAGATGGCACGGTCATGTTCATCGCCTCACCTTTTCAACTGGCAGCTGGCCTCGCTGAGGCCGGCCGCCTGGCTATGTGACTAACGCGTCTTATACGAATGCAGCCAGTTCCGCACGCAACGCCTGCTTCGGCATCGCTCCGAGGAGCTCCTTGGCGACATTCCCGTCCACGAAGACCTTTAATGCCGGGATGGACCGTACGCCATATCGCCGCGCCAGTTCGGGATGCTCGTCGATGTCAACCTTGACCACCTGCAGCTTGCCAGCGAGTTCGTCGGAAAGCTCCTCCAATGAAGGGGCGATGGCTCGGCAAGGCGGACACCAAGGCGCCCAGAAATCGACCAAGACCGGCGTCTTGCTCTGAATGACATCAACTTCGAAATCACTAGTGGTGGTGTTACGGGTAGCCATTTGGAACCTCCATAAAACGCGATTGCTTAATGCACTGATTAGTTGATTGCAGCGAGACTTCCGCTGGACTCGAAAGTCGGGTAATCGGTGTAGCCCTTGGCTCCAATCACCCCGTAGAACGTGGACCGGTCAGCCTCTGCGAGTGGCCACCCGTTCTTCATGCGCTCCACCAGATCGGGGTTAGCGATGTATGCCGTGCCGAACGCGATCAAATCAAGCTCTCCTTTTGCAAGCTCAGCGTCGGCCAGATCCTTGGTAAAACCACCAGCGCCGATCAGAGTGCCCTGGTACGCCTTGCGGAAGGCGGCACCAAAGCCAGCGGGCGTGCCCGCGGCCGAAATAGTCGTCTGATAGTTCAGGTGGACAAATGCCAAAGTTCTATCGTTCAAAGCTGCAGCCATGCTGGCCCACGCTTCTTCCTCGCCGTCAAAGGCCTCCATGTCATAGATACGGCCGAACGGTGAGACACGCACACCCACCTTTTCACCACCGATCGCGTCCGCCAGTGCATCAAGCGTCTCCAGCAAGAAGCGTTGACGATTGGCGATCGAGCCGCCGTATTTATCGGTGCGGGTGTTCATTGCGCTACTCAGGAACTGATCAAACAAGAAGGCGTTGGCCGCCATCACTTCGACCCCATCAAAGCCTGCATCCATGGCGCATCGAGCAGAGGCAACAAAGTCCTGGATGACGCGACCCACTTCGTCTGTGGAAAGCGCGCGCGGCTTGCTGGGCAAAACCGGACCTTCTTTGCCCGGCTCTACCCATGCATAAACCATGGTCGACGTCGCCGGCACCTCGCCTGAAGACACCGGCGCGCCATTGCCCGGCTGAGTGGAATAGTGAGACAGACGGCCTACGTGCCAAAGCTGAGCGAAGATCTTGCCGCCCTTCGCATGCACAGCGTCAGTCACCTTGCGCCATCCTTGGACCTGCTCGTCGGTGTACAAGCCGGGCGTATACAAATAGCCGCGGCCTTCCTCGGAAACTGGCAGACCTTCCGTAATAATCAAGCCCGCCGACGCGCGCTGTGCGTAGTAGAGAGCAGTCAGGTCATCAGGGATGTTCTCGGGCGTCCGAGTCCGTGTCATCGGCGCCATGACGACACGGTTGGCCAGTTGCAGACCGGACAGGTCGTAGGCGGTAAAAAGTTTGCTCATGATGCGTTTCTCGATTGGGATGCAACCCCGTTCGGAGCTGCTGGTTGCAATGCGTGTGTGATGCAGTCCGGCCTTAGCCTTCCAAGACTTCCAGCGTGGAGACGACCCGAATGGCCTTGGAGAAGTTGGCGCGGTTTACCGACGTCTTGCTCACCACATCGTGAAGTTCCTCCAGGCGTTCGCGCGGGGCGTCGGCGTGCAGGCGAACGACATAGCTCACTTCGTCATAGCCGGGGTTCACGGTTTCGTCCAACCCGAGGAACCCGCGCAGATCCAGCTCGCCTTCGGTCTCAATCTCCAGGCTGTGCACCGTGATTCCCATCGCCGCGGCGTTGACCACGTAGCCGACCGTCAAGCAGGCATTAAGCGCTGCCATCAACAGTTCTTGCGGATTAGGCGCGGAGTTCTGACCGAGCAATTCGTTCGGTTCATCAGCCGCGATTTCGAAGTTGCGTTCGTACTTCACTCCACTGAGCGAATAGTGGCTTACCGTTGCGACTGAGCGGGTCTGGCCGGCCCATTTCGTCTTGACGTTGAAGCGGGCATTCCGCTTTGAAGCATCCTCGGCTATGCCTTTTGCGAACTGCTGAAGCGCGGCGACATCGATACCATTGGGCATGTTGGTCATTTCAATATTCCTTTCTGATTACGCGTATGTACGCAAGAGGTCGCGCGGTGCCGGATGGCGCCGTTTGATCCAGTTGATTGATGCGATAAGTTCAAGTGGTGAATTAGTGGGAACAGCCATCAATGCCGCAGCTCCCACCTTCTGCGGCACCGGTAATTTCTTCGGCCGCCTCGCGCGCGGCATCTAGAATTGCTCGCTCGAAAACACTGACGTCTCGCGCACCCGACACAAAGACGCTGTCGTTGAATAGGAACAACGGCACACCATTGGCAATGCGGCTCGCCCTACTCTCGTCACGTTGAATTTCGGCGGCGATACGCGCGGATTCGAGGTCAAATGACGTGTCGGTAACGCCAACTTCTTTGGCCAAAGCAATCAGCACATCCCGATCAAAAATATCGAGTCCGTCTGTTGTGCCAGCCTTGTACAGGCGCTCCATCAACCGCTGCGCGAGTAGTGGATCGCCAATGTTCTTGAGCAGCGCATGCGCTTTAGTCGTGTCTCCAAAACGCATGGCGTCGAAGTTGTAGACGAGGCCTTCCATAAGACCATTGGCGCTGACCGCCTCCATCATCCGATCCGCAGCAGCGGCTCCGCCAAGCTTCTGCTGCAGGGCGGTCTTGTAGTCCATCGGAAGCACGCCCTTGGCAAGACGGTAGGCACGGTTGCTCACCTCGACCTGGACCTGGCCGGCCAACGACACAACCGCCTTTTCAAAACGCTTTTTTGCAATCCAGCACCACGGACATACAAAGTCAGACCATACTTCCACGTTCACAGTTTTCATTGATATTTCCGTCCTACCAAACGACAACCCTACCATGTAGTAGGTAGGCTAATAGGTTAAAAAAATGGCTGCATTTATCCCTCCAGGGGTCGACGCAGCATTCTCAAGCGTGTTGGGCTATCACTTGAATCACACTTAGGTTCAGCGGCGCGTCTTCCCTGGTGGCCCAGTTGATGAAGCAGGAACCTTCCAGAAGGCTCAGCAGTAAAAACGCCTTTTCCTTGGCTCCGCTGCCCTGCGGAATTTCTCCAAGATTGATGCCCTCCTTCAGTATCCTGGCCAGCCAAGTCAACTGCATGTCAAAGAACCGATGCGTCAGCCGCTGCAGATTCGGCGGCAATGCAGACACCTCGGCCGCAAGCGCCCCGCAAAGAGGTAGCAGGCCGCCATCGGTACTGGACCTGAAAATTTGAAAAAAGCTCTCCAGACGGCCCATAACGTGGCGATGCTGAGTCTGTATCCGTTCGAGCTCGGTGCTTACGCGGGCAATGTAGGTCTCGACGATCACTTCGCCCAGGTCTTCCTTAGTGGGGAAATGATGGTGGATGCTCGCCTTGCGAATGCCTACCGCGTCAGCAAGATCAGCGTAGCTGAACGCGGTATAGCCTCGGGTACGCATTAGGGCTTCTGCGGTCTGAAGCAAAGCCTCTCGTGTGCCGGTAGCCATATCCTTGCCTTTTTCGGTCCTAGTATTTTTGAATTCTACCTACCAGTTGGTAGGCTGTCAACACATTGTGGGTGGAAAAACCACGTTCCGTCCCAGCGCCTGATGTGACCCGCAAATAATTCATAGCACACCAGCATTCTTTGAAGAGCTGCGCATTCTGCACATGATCCAATAGTTTCATCAGCGCAACAGATGCAGCGCGGTCCTGACGGCCGGCTTATGTCGCAGTTCGACAACCTGCGGCCAGGCGCGCCCACATCGGCGCCCGTACTTGCCAATGAAGCGCCTTTGATATTTGGATTCAGCGTTGGAGCAATCATGAAAGTACAGCCGGACCGCGCACGTCAATTCTGCACAAATGTCCTATTGGCCCTGGACACTCCAGAGTCGACTGCTCGCACCATCTCGTCTCACTTGGTGGAGGCGGACATGAAGAATGTGCGATCGCACGGAATGATTCGTCTCGTGCGCTATGCCGAGCAGATTGAAAGCGGCTACATCGACAACAAGGCTCCGATAGATATTCGCCAGGTCGCGCCTGGGATGCTCCATATCGATGCAAACAGGAACTGGGGGATTGTTGCATTGGACGCCATGGTGCCCGAGCTTGAGAAAGTAGCCCGGGAAAATGGAGTCGCCGCCGGGGCGTTGGTCAACTGCGCGCATACCGGAAGAATCGGCGCGTTCAGCGAAGCACTGGCGCGCCGGTTCATGTGGGGCATGGTCTTCGGCGGCGGTGCGAATCGGCACCTGCACGAGGTCGCCCCGCATGGCGGCGCCAAAGGGGTGTTCGATACAAACCCGTACGCCTTTAGCTTGCCGATGACGAGAGACAGCATGGCAAGCGCTGACTTCGCCACCGCAGCAACGGCGCAGGGCAAGGTGCTGGTCTATCGCACGAATCAAAAGCCGTTGCCACCGGGCTGGATTATCGACAAGACCGGCAAGCCGTCCGTGAATCCTGAGGACTTGTATGACGGTGGCGCATTGCTGACGTCAGGAGAGCAGAAGGGATCAGCCATGGCACTTATTGCCGAACTATTCGGAGAGGCCGTCCTAGGCACTCCCCATGAACTTAACTGGTTCGTCATTGCTGTCGACCTGAGCCGCTTCACCGACCAATCGGCATATTTTTCGCAAGCGCTCTCTCTTCAGGCCAAGATCGAAGATTGCCCACCTGCCGCAGGCGTCGACAAAGTCCGATGGCCGGGTCAGCCTGAAGTCGAAAGCGAAACTACCGCTTCGAGCGATGGCATTGAGTACTCATCGTTAGAACTTGATCGGCTGGCAACGCTCGGAAGCCGACTCAACATCGTGTTGTGAGTGTCGTTGTTCCAACCTGGTGCATGCACCAGGACTACCTGCGGTGACGCAGATAAACAGGGGAAAAATATGAAATCCATCAACAAGAAACTCGTTGGCTTCGCCCTCGCGACGCTTATGGTTGGCCCCGTCTCGTACGCACAGTCTGCCGACACTCTTTCCAAAGCCAAGACGGCTGGTTTCATCGTGCTTGGGGTAAAGGAAAACACAATACCCATGACCTACCGAGTGGGGAGCGGATACACGGGCATGCAGACGGAGCTGTGCGAAAAGTTCGTAGCCAGCGCGTTGCCCGGTGTAAAGGTCCGCTATATGAGCGTCACCGCGCAGAACCGCATCCCTCTTCTTCAGAACGGCACCGTCGACATCGTGTGCGATGCGGCCACGAACACCGAAGCGCGAGGGGAACAGGTGGCATTCTCCTACACGGACTACGTATCACTTGTCCGATACGCAGTTAAAAAGGAATCGGGCATCAAGGCCGTCGAAGATCTCAAGGGTAAGACCGTCGCAACGTCGGTTGGCACTACCGTCGTGCAAAACCTTCGAGCGCTTAATAGCAGCAGGAACCTCGACATGAACCTGGTGTTGACCAAAGACCACGCCGAAGGGTTTCTGTTGTTGCAGTCCGGGCGTGCGGACGCGTACGTGATGGACGACAACACCTTGGCCGGCAACATTGCGAACATGGCCAAGCCGGAACTGTACGAAATCGTCGGCAGTCCGCTCAGCACCGAACCCCTAGCCCTGATGGTTCGCAAGGATGACCCCGAAATCAAGAAGGCCCTGAACACTTATGTTGCTGCGTCGATGAAGTCCGGCGACATGGAGAAGCTCTACAACCGTTGGTTCATGAGCCCAATTCCGCCGCGCAACACCGCCATCAATCTTCCAATGAGTCCGGCTACGCGAGCGGCTTACGAACAACCCAACGATCGCCCTGCCGAATCTTACGTCGCCAAGTGATTTCAGCAATGAGATCCATGTAAAGGCAAGGTGAATCATGCAAGCGTGGCATTGGGAAGTATTTTTAAAAGACCCCGGCGGCAACTACGGATCGTATCTCCAATGGTTGCTTTCGGCTTGGGGTTGGACGATTTCCGTGGCGGTATGCGCCATGGGGATCGCGCTGGTGATCGGGACAATTGTGGGCATCTTGCGCAGCGTCCAGAATCGCTTGTGGGCCGGGGTGAGCCAGGCATGGATCGAACTATTCAGGAATATCCCGCTCATACTCCAGGTTTTCCTGTGGTACCAGGTCATGCCGGTTCTGGTTCCCGAGCTGCGCCGTACTTCCGGCTTTGTTCTCGTCATCGTTGCGCTCGGTCTGTACACATCATCGCGGATCGCGACCCAGGTTTTCTCCGGGATTCGCGCTGTGGCTGTTGGACAGAAGTCAGCGGCTACTGCATTGGGTTTGACGCAGCTCCAAAGCTACCGGTACGTCATCCTGCCGGTTTCATTTCGGGTCATTCTGCCCGTACTGACGACCGAGATGATGAGCGTGGTCAAGAACTCGTCTGTGGCGTTCGCGGTATCCGTTGGGGAACTGACGATGTTCGCGTTGCAGGCGCAAGAAGAAACGGCTCGAGGCACTGAAATCTACTTGGCCGTTACCGGGCTCTATGCACTCAGCGCAATCATCGTAAACCGGCTGATGCTCCTGATTCAGGCCAAAGTAGAAGTTCCTGGCGTGGCATCCGGGTCGCGTCGCATGAAGGAATCGCGATGCTAAACATCGATCTGAGCTTTTTTACCTGGCAGTACTTCAGCGAGTATGTGCTACCCGGCATCTATTTCAGCTTGGCGCTCACTGTGGTCGCCGCAATTGGCGGCCTGTTCTTCGGTGTCGTGCTGGCGCTAATGCGACTATCACCGTCAAGGCTCCTGGCTGGCATTGCCGGCACCTACGTCGACACGATGCGCAGCATCCCTCTTGTGATGGTGTTGCTGTGGTTTTTCCTTCTGGTGCCGCCAGCGGCGTTTGATTCGCTGGGCAGTTTCGCCTCTCAGCATCGATCAGAGGGATCGGCGTTCATCACATTCATCGCGTTCGAAGCCGCGTTGTACTGCGAAGTAATACGCGCGGGCATCCTTTCCGTTCCGGCGGGGCAGCGGCAGGCAGGACAAGCGCTGGGTATGTCGTACTTGAGAACGATGCAAGCGATTGTCTTGCCGCAGGCGCTCCGACGCATGTACCCCGTGCTATTGACACAGACGATCATCCTTTTCCAGGACACGTCACTTGTCTACGCGATCGGTGCGTACGACATGCTCAAGGGCTTCGAGACCGCGGGCAGCAACCTTGGGCGTCCTGTGGAAGCTTACATCGCAGCAGCCTTGATGTACTTCGTCATTTGCTTCTCATTTTCGCGCCTGGTGCAAAGACGCTTTTCCGCTGCCGGCGCGCCAGCCCCCGTTCGATCTATTTTTTCTCCGAAGCCGAAAAGCGTATGAATCACCAATATGTTCAAAGCGGGACTGTCGATCGCAAGGAGACGCCGCAAGGCGCCCGAGTCGCGTATAGCCGCAAACTAGAGTCTTGCCTAAGCCTCGATGACTTTGAGCTCGCGGCAAAACGACATCTGCCTACGCCCTTCTACCAGTATGTCTCCGGAGGCACCGAAACGAACCAGTCGCTACGCTCGAACCGTTCCGTCTTTTCGGACTTCGAACTGGTGCCTCGGTTTATGGTCGGCGTGGACAACGTCGACACCAGCGTAGATCTGCTCGGCCATCGGTATAGCCTTCCATTCGGCAT
Source organism: Achromobacter sp. 1014246743 (assembly GCF_059760725.1). Taxonomy (NCBI): domain Bacteria; kingdom Pseudomonadati; phylum Pseudomonadota; class Betaproteobacteria; order Burkholderiales; family Alcaligenaceae; genus Achromobacter; species Achromobacter sp. 1014246743. The sequence goes on along the minus strand of NZ_JCBANA010000037.1, from coordinate 27,724 downwards.
CGCACCCATGGGAGTAGCTGCGCTTTGGGCCTATAGGGGCGACACGGTTCTGGCTTCGGCCGCTGCCGTCGAGAACATCCCGATGATGCTTAGCGGTGCTTCGCTCATACCATTAGAAGACGTGCGGCAGGCTAACCAGCGCGCGTGGTTCCAGATGTTCTTCCCAAGTGAGGATGCGGGGATCGTGGCCCTCACCGAGCGCGTCAGGGCCGCTGGCTACGAAACGCTGGTCATCACCGTGGATTGTCCCGTGAATGGAAACCGCGAGAACAATGCACGTGCGGGCTTTTCAACGCCTGTACGCCCAAGTCTACGCCTGGCATGGCAAGGAATTACCCATCCGCGTTGGACGGCTGGTACGTTTCTTCGTACGCTTTTCACACACGGGATGCCGCATTTCGAGAACAACCACGCTCATCGCGGCGTGCCAATTTTCTCTGCCTCCGCACAGCGAGACCTGAGCGCCGCCGCGCACGCTGATTGGAGGCAGGTCAAATTGGTACGCGAGCTGTGGAAGGGCAAACTAATCATCAAGGGACTTTTGGATCCTCGCGATGCGGCGATGGCGGCCGCCTGCGGAGCGGACGGCGTCGTCGTTTCCAACCACGGGGGCCGTCAACTGGACGGCGCCGCAGCTCCGCTGCGGGTGCTTCCCGGCATCGTCGCAGCTTGTCCCGGTATCCCGGTCATGCTGGATAGCGGAGTCCGCAGAGGCACTGACGTAATCAAAGCACTCGCGCTTGGCGCAAAGTTTGTGTTCGTTGGCCGTCCCTTTGCCTATGCCGCGTCTGTGGGTGGGCGGGAAGGTGTGCTTCGCGCCATCCAACTTCTAAAAGAAGAAGTCCAACGTGATATGGCGCTTGCTGGCCGCCGGTCTGTCGGTGACATCGACAAATCGGTACTGTATCCGCTACGTGGCTACAGCCATCAAGTTTGATCGACATTTGGAATGAGATCTACCCTGCTATGACGACGGTTATCGGCATTGAAAACGTATCGAAGTGGTATGGCACTACGCGGGTGCTAAATGGTTGCTCCACCACTATCGAAAAAGGCGAAGTGGTGGTGGTATGCGGCCCGTCCGGTTCGGGAAAGTCGACGTTGATCAAGACGATCAACGCGCTGGAGCCTATTCAAGAAGGCACGATCACGGTCTGTGGCGTCAGTCTGCAGAACTCGTCAACGGACCTTTCCGCACTACGCTCGAAGGTGGGCATGGTGTTTCAGAACTTTGAACTTTTCCCCCATTTGACGGTGGTGGAGAACCTGACCCTGGCTCAGGAAAAGGTGCTTAAGCGCGATAACGCCACTGCGACCACGCGCGGGCTGAAGATGCTTGATCGCGTCGGACTCATCCAGCACAAGGACAAGTACCCCAGCCAGTTGTCCGGCGGTCAACAACAACGCGTGGCCATAGCTCGTGCACTGAGCATGGACCCCGTGGTGATGCTCTTCGATGAACCCACCTCCGCCCTAGATCCGGAAATGGTCAACGAGGTTCTCGATGTGATGGTCTCCCTTGCACAGGAAGGGATGACAATGGTGGTCGTCACCCACGAAATGGGGTTCGCACGGCGAGTTGCCGATCGGATAATCTTTATGGATGTCGGCGGCATGATCCTGGAAGACTGCAGTAAGGGCGATTTTTTCAGTTCGACAGGAACCCGCAACAAAAGGGTAAGCCTGTTCCTTGAACAAATCTTGCCTCACTAAAGCCGACACGCGAGTGCTCGGTACGGCTATGAAGTTGGCACACCGCCCCGGCCACTGCTGAAAGATAAATATCTTTGGTTTGAGCCGGAGCGCTTCCATGAAGAGCGGCTCGAGCGTAGAGTGGTCCAATGACCACTTTTCCAATTCGTTTTGCAGCTTGGAGTGCAACGAATGATCCAATACCTGCAGACGTTCGTGGCGGTGGCCCGACTCGGAAGTTTTTCAGCAGCAGGCGACCGACTCGGATTGTCACAGTCCGCGGTCAGCACGCAGATGCGCAAGCTCGAAGAGTCAATTGGCAACGAGCTCTTTGACCGGCAACGACGAGGCACCGTCCTGACTCACGCGGGCCGCCGTGCTCTTACCGTTGCCGAACGCATAGTTGGTCTCTACGACGACATGCGAAATGGTCTTGAGGACGCATTGCTAAGCGGTACCTTGCGAGCGGGCTCGATCATGACGGGACTGCTAGGAGAGGTCATAGACGCTGTGGTGGAGTTTCGAAAGCGTTATCCCAACACAGACGTCCATCTGACCCCCGGCTCATCGGCGGAGCTTTTGGCAATGGTCGAAAAGCACATTCTTGACTGCGCGCTCATCGTAAAGCCGCCCTTTCCGGTGCACGGCTTACTCTCATGGCGCCCCGTGCGGAATGAACCCTATGTTCTGTGGGTGCCTCAGTGGAGAAAGGACAGTGATGTAGGCGAACTGTTGGCAACACAGCCGTTCATTCGCTATGACCGCCGATCACATGGCGGCGCGTCAATCGATCATTTTCTTAAACAGCGCAAGCACTCCGTCAAGGAATTCATGGAAGTGGATTCGGTGGAAACCATTGCGATGCTAGTGGCTAGAGGGCTGGGCGTCGCCATTCTTCCGAGCACGCCTTCGCTAAAAAAGCTTGGGCTTGAGATCAGGGAAATATCCTTAGGCGAGCATACGTTCTTCCGCCAAATTGGTCTGATCGAACGCCTAGACAACCCACGCGCTCATCTCAATAATGAGTTTTTCGACTCGCTACTGGCCACAAGTCCCGAATAACGGCGTCCAACGAAGTTCGCCGCATCTCCCGCCTGTGCTTTGCGAAAGGCTCACAGGGTATTCTTGCACCTACGGATAACGTGCCTCGACATGAAGTTCTTCCGCCGCGCCTGGCCGTTCGAATTGTGTCCGGCTGCCAATCGCGAACGATAGCTATAAAGAACTAACTTCCGCTTAACAAAATTGATTAAGACGAACCGGCGGCTGCCAAGGGCAGCGTCAGGCGGCACGCCAACCCACCATCGGGTGCGGGCAGCAGTTGCAGCAGGCCGCCATGCTGTTTGGCGATCGCAGCCACGATGGAGAGACCCAGCCCGCTGCCTGATGTGTGTCGGACACCACGCCAGAATGGCTCCACGGCTCGCTCGCACTGATCTGCGCTGAGGCCGGGTCCGCGGTCGCGCACAGAAATCTCGAGCGAGGAGGCAGAAGGCTTCAAGGTCACGTCGATCGTCTGGTCGGCCGGCGAGTAGGCCAGCGCATTGTCCAGCAGATTGCGCACGGCGCTGACCAGCAATGTGTCGGAAAGTGCGACGTGTATCGATTCGGACGGTGAGGCTAGCGTGATACGTGCGGTCGGAAGAGCTTTGATCAGCGGCTTCAGGACCACCACCGCATCGCAATGCAGGCCGTCTCCGAATACCTGTTCCGTACTGTTTTCCACGCGGGCGAGCAGGAGCAGTTGCTCCAGCAGGCGCTCCAACCGCGCTGTGCCCAGTAGTGCGTGATCCAGCGACTGGCGCCACAGTGCCGATTCCGTGGGTGCTGGCAAACGGGCCAGCACCTGCAGGTGGGTCTTGACGGCCGTCACCGGCGTGCGCATCTCGTGGGCGGCGTTGTCTGAAAAGCGGCGTTCGCGCTCAAGCGCCTGTTCCATGCTTCGCAGCAATTGGGTGATTGTTTGAGCGAACGGCCGCAGCTCCTTGGGAATGCGCCGATAACGCAATTGCAGCTCGGCCAGCGGCCTGCCCTGCGCGAGCGAGCGGCGCAACCACTCCATCGGAGCCAGCCCGCGACCGATACCTAGCCATAGCAGCAAAAGGCCTGCCAGCAAACCCGCCGCCAACGGCACCAACGCGGTCAATGCGATTTCGGTGCGTAGCGCAGTCCGCATGTCCATCCGGTCTGCGGTGGCAACGCGTAAGTCGCCCTCCTCCATTACATACGTGCGCCAAGCGACACCATGCTGGATGAGCGAACCAAAGCCGGCCGAAGCATCGCGCAACTCCGGCCCGCCATCCACGCGGGCGATCGTTCGCGAAAGGACTTCCCCGCGCCACTGGCTGACTTCGCAAGCCACGCCATCGCGCGCGAGGACGTCCAATGGGCCTTCGGGCATGCCGAAAGGGGCGCCCGCACCCACAGGTATTTGCGAAATCAGCCGGGCAACCATGGATGCGGAAGATGCCAGTCGCGCATCAAGCGCGTCATCGACCTTGGTCGTGGCGCGCTCGAACATCCAGAGCGTCATCATGCCGCCCAATAGGATCCAGACGCCTCCCAGGAGCAGCAGCAGTCGAATGCGCAGACTCACGGGAGCTGGCTTCCCAGCCGGTACCCGAGACCGCGCACGGTCTCGATCACGTTCATCCCGAGCTTGCGCCGTAGCTTGTGGATATGGACATTGACGGCGTTGCTTTCCGCACGGTCACCCGATCTATAAAGGTTATCGCGCAGTTGATCCGCGGTCAGAACTCGTCCCGGGTGCTGCAGCAACACCTTGAGCAACCCAAGCTCGCGCCGCGACAGCGTGACCGGCTGCCCTTCGAGGCGGACCTCGTCGGAAGATAAATTGACCGTGAGCGGGCCGTGCTGGATGTGGTCGGCGCTGTAGCCGGCCGCACGCCGCATTATCGCCTGCAGGCGCGCAGCCAACTCGTCTAGATCGAAGGGTTTGAGCTGGTAATCGTCGGCGCCGTTCCGGAGAGCATCCACACGTTGCGTCACGCTGTCGCGCGCCGTGAGCACGAGGATCGGAAGATGTTCGCGCCGTGCCCGCCATCGCGCAAGTAGCGACATGCCATCTCCATCCGGCAGGCCCAGATCCAGCACGCAGGCACTCGGGTGGGACGTGCGAAGCGCGAGGTCGGCCTGGCCCAGCGTGCACACGCTATCCACGATGAAGCCGTGCAGGCCGAGCCCAACCTCGATCCCTGCCGCCACGGATGCGTCGTCCTCAACCAACAAGATTCGCACGATTGATCCTTCCAGCCAAAACACGCATAATTATTTTAAATAATAAGCTTATTTCCTAAGGTAATTTAGCATGGCGACTGCGTTATGGCTTGGCTTGTGCATAGGTGCCTCCCTTGGGCTCACCGGCGCCGGGGGAGGCATTCTCGCGGTGCCAGCTCTCATGTTCGGACTGCATATGTCTTTGGCGCAAGCTGCGCCAGTGGCTCTGATCGCCGTGGGCGCGGCCTCGGCCGTGGGCGCCATCCAGGGCCTGCGTAGCGGCCTGGTGCGCTACAAGGCCGCACTCCTGATGGCAATCACCGGCGCCATCACCGCACCACTGGGGCTAGCGCTGGCGCGACAGATTCCTGCCTCGTGGCTCAGCCTGGGGTTCGCAGCCGTCATGATGCTCGTGGCCGTACGCATGGCACGCCAGTCACGTCCCGCGAGTGCCGCTCTGGCGCCAGCGGCCGATCGCACCAAGGCCTGCCGTCTTTCCGCCGAGACCGGCCGGTTCATCTGGACCGGCCGCACCGCGGCCACGTTGGGGTCGATAGGGGCCGTGGCGGGCATCTGCACCGGCATGTTGGGCGTGGGTGGAGGCTTCATCATCGTGCCGGCGCTCACGTATTTCAGCAACGCCCGCATGCACAACATCGTGTCCACCTCCTTGATGGTCATCGCCTTGGTCTCAGCAGTCACGGTGGGCTCCGCTGTGATGCGTGGCCTTTCCTTGACCGACGCGCAATGGCTGTTCATCGCTGCCGCGACCGTGGGCATGATGCTCGGCCGGATGGCGGCACCGCTCGTGCCACAACCGGTGTTACAGCGGGTGTTCGCCGCTGTGTGCGTCGCCGTCGCTGGCGTTCTCGTCCTGCGCACTTGATCCTCCCCCATGGCGCTCGCCCGTGCTTGCGCCGATCCCTTCTGGACCTCTCTCATGAATGTACTGATCCACGCACCCACGTCCGCCGCGCTTGAGCGTGCGCGCAACAATGTGCTCAATCTACGCAAGGCTCGACCCGACGCGCAGATCCGTCTGGTGCTTAACGGCTCGGCGGTTGCCGCCGCGCTCGACGGCGAATCTCATGACGCGGACGCTGTCACGTGGCTGTGTCCTAACACCCTGGCGCGCACCGAGCGCGTGGCACGAGAGCCGATGGCGGTGTTGTCCGAAGCGGCCATCGTTCTGCTGGCTCAATGGCAAAGCGAAGGTTGGTCATACGTCCGCGCCTGACCCCGCAGTGTTAATGCTCTGATAATCCGCGCGCTGCACTATCTGGTACATGACGAAATCACGCGTTATCCGGGCGCTCGCGCGCCGATGGCTTCCTTGGCTTGCGGTTCTAACTTTGGCCACGTTCGCGACATCGGCCTTCTCGCAGAACGAATTTCTCGACCCTGAAGAGGCGTTCCGTCTGGAGTCGTCGCGCGGCGCGGGGGACGAAGTCGTGCTGAACTGGCAGATTGCCGAAGGCTATTACCTTTATCGCGAGCGTATCGAAGCACAGCGCATGCCGCAGGCAACGTCGGCTTCCCTGCAAACGCCGCCAGGCGAAAGCAAGGACGACCCAAATTTCGGCGTGATGGAGGTCTACCACGGCCAGGCTCGAGCAGTGCTCGCACCCGCAGGGAACGGCATCTTGCGTGTCACTTGGCAAGGCTGCGCGGATGCCGGTCTCTGCTATCCCCCTCAGACGCGCGACATCGACATAAGCCGCCTATCGGCGACTAGCGGCACTAGCCCGGCCCCCGCGCTGGACGCGAACAGCGATGTGAGCATCCGGCATGCGCTCGACAACCATAGTCTGGGCTGGAGCCTGGCAGTTTTTCTTGTGTTGGGCCTGGGGCTGGCTTTCACGCCCTGCGTGCTGCCGATGCTGCCCATCGTCTCCTCCCTGGTCGTCGGCGCGCGGGCGTCCCCAAGGCGTGGCTTGATACTGAGCTTGGCCTTTGTCCTTCCCATGGCCGCCACGTATGCCGCCATGGGAGTGGCGGCGGCGTTGGCCGGTGCCAGCCTTCAAGCCTCCTTGCAAAACCCCTACATGCTTGGCCTGCTGGGGACGGTGTTCGTCACGCTCGCCTTCGCCATGTTTGGCTTCTACAACCTGCAACTGCCCGCGTCGTTGCGCGATAGACTGGATCGAGCGGGCCGGCGTCAACAAGGCGGTACCTTGTTGAGTTCGGCGGTGATGGGGATAGTTTCTGCATTGCTCGTCGGCCCCTGCATGACGGCGCCGCTGGCTGGCACGCTGCTGTACATCGCCGAAAGCGGAGACCTCGTACGTGGTGCGGCGATTCTTTTTGCGCTGGGCTTAGGAATGGGATTGCCAATGCTCGCCGTCGGCGCCTTGGGCCCGCGTCTCCTGCCCCGCCCTGGCCTGTGGATGGAGCGTGTGAAAGCGGTATTCGGGTTCCTGTTGCTCGGCACCGCGGTACTGATGCTGGAACGCATACTTCCGCCTCCGGTGAGCCTGGCCCTGTGGGGTGGCCTGGCCATTGCGATCGCCAGTGCTCTTGCCATCTGGGCCTGGCAAGCACGGACATCAGCAGCCTATCTGGCACTGTTGCTCAGCGTTTCGATTCCCATGATGACCTGGGGACTCGCCATGCAACTGGGGGCCGCGGCGGGGCAGGCCGACCCCGTGCGTCCGTTGGCGTTCCTGGTGGCCGGCAACGTGAATACCCCTGGCACACCTGCCGAAACCGATGGCTTCATCACCGTGGATGCACCGGATGCCATGGCGGCGGCGCTCAGCAGCGCGCAAGCTGCGGGCAAACCCGTCTTCCTCGACTTCTCGGCGCAATGGTGCGTGTCCTGCAAGAAAATTGAACGGGAGGTCTATCCCCTACCCGAGGTCCGCGCAGCGCTATCGTCGTTCGAGCTAATTCGCATGGACCTAACCCGCAGCACGCCGGACCAATTGGCGCTACTGCGCCAGCTACAAGTGCCCGGGCCGCCGAGTGCCTTGTTCTTCGGCGCCGATGGACGCGAGCGGCGTGCGCAGCGGCTGACCGGCGAGTTTGACGCCTCGGCGTTGCTCCGCCAGCAGCGTCTCGCGCTGGAGGCGCCATGAGCGGCATGCTTTCTGTAGGACCGTTAGTGTTGCCCTTGACACTGGTGGCGTTCATCGCAAGCGTACTGATGGGTCAAGGGGTGGCGGCATGGTTAGCTATGCGGCGCGACCCCGACACGCAACTTCCGATGGGCCGGGTGTTGTTAACTGGCATCCTGGCCTCGCGCGCAGCATTTGTCGCTCAGCAGTTCGACGCGTACTCCGCCGATCCCGTCTCGATCCTTGACATTCGCGACGGCGGCTGGAATGCCACCGCCGGTTTTGCCGCGGCATGGGCCTACGCCGTATGGCTGAGCGGGCATCGCAGCAGTTGGAAGGCACCCATGCTGACAGGAATCGCGGTGGCAACGCTGGTCTGGGCGGGAGCTCACTGGGTGGCTGCAGCCACCGGATCGGGCGAACCGCGCGCGTCCCTGCCCGAAACCACGTTCCGAACGCTGGAGGGAGAGCCGAGATCGCTGCAAGCCTTTCAAGGCAAGCCGGTCGTGCTCAATCTCTGGGCCAGCTGGTGCCCGCCCTGCAGGCGCGAAATGCCAGTTTTCGCCCAAGCGCAGGCCGCCCATCCGGAGATCACATTTGTTTTCCTGAATCAAGGCGAGCGCACCGCGGTAGTGCAGCAGTTTCTCGCACAGCAGGGTCTGGCGCTGGAAAACGTCCTCCTCGACGTCGACACCCAGGCCGCCACCGTGTTCGGTCATCGCGCATTACCCGCCACCTTGTTCTTCGACGCTTTCGGCCGGCACGTCGACACCCGGCAGGGAGAACTCTCACGAGCCACGCTCGCACAGCGCCTTGCGCTCATAAGCCACGCCCCTGCTCCTCACACCTCTAAGGAAATGCTCCCTTGACTGACTCGCTTCCGCTTACCGCTCGTACCGGATCGTTCCCACGCAGCTTCGGCGCTTCAGTGATCGCGGCATTGATGCTGTCGCTTAATTCTCCCGCTTCCGCCTCCGATCTCCCTCACGCGTTGCGGGCGTTGCAGGCCGAAGGTCTGGAGGTTCTAGGCCCTTTACAGACTCCCGCAGGGGTCCAGGGTTGGGCGGCGCGGGCGGGCAACCGTCCTGTCGCGCTCTACGCCGTGCCCGGGGGCCAATACGTGATCGCGGGCACGCTACTCGACAAGGACGGCAACGATCTGACTCGCGGTCCACTGCAATCGGCAACGGCCCCGGCCATATCTAGCGACGTCTGGAAGCAGCTGGAAAGTTCGACATGGCTGGCCGACGGCAAGCCAGATGCAGGCCGCACCGTCTATGTCTTTACGGATCCCAATTGCCCGTACTGCGCCAAGTCCTGGGCGGACGCTCGACCCTGGGTCGACGCGGGACATGTGCAATTGCGTCACGTCGTAGTCGGAATGTTGACGCCGACAAGCCCCGGCATGGCGGCCGCCTTGTTGTCAGCTCAGGATCCAGCAAAGGCCTTGCACGATTACGAGGCCAGGCAGTCGGCTGGCGTGGCAGCGCAGATGGCAACGGGGCGACTCCGACCGGTCAACGATGAGATGCTTAAACCACTGGACCCCATCCCGTCGGAAATCGAGGGGAAGCTATTGGCCAATATGGCGCTCATGCAGGCGCTGTCACTGCGAGCGACGCCTGCCTTCGTGTGGCGCGACGCGAATGGCGAGGTACATCAGCGCACAGGTATGCCGCCTAGCGAAATCGAGAAGGTGCTGGGCAAACGACCGTGACCGATATCAATCACGTCTCGTGCCCGTCGCTGGCGCCGGGCCATAATGAGGCGAGCTGAATGAAGATGCTTGAAGAGGCACTGCATACAGCGGTGCGCAGGTTTGGCGCACGTGCATTGGCAGCTAATGCTGCGCAGTTCACGCGGTCGCCAGAAGACATATGGTGCGAGGCCCGCGAGATGCGCGACACATTGGAGGCCGGCGCCGCTCAGCGAACCCGAACCGCTTTCGAAGAACGATTGATGATGGGCGAGGCACGGATGGGGCGAAGTGGAGCTTTTCGGTTACGGCCGGGAAACAACGAAGACGCCAAAGCTCCATCATTCACCTATCCATGGATTCTTGTCCCAGGAACGCGGACCGCCGCATCTGCCAGAGCATCCAGGCGACTCCCAGCCCCACGGCCATCGCACCGACCCAGGCGGTACTGCTCAGGCCCATCATTTCCAGACTGACACCGCCCAGCAGCGAACCCAGCGCGATACCGCCATTGAAGCCTGCGATGTTCAGGCCGGCGGCCACTGCCGGCGCTCGCGGCGCGTGGATGTGCGACAGCCCGATCACCCGTGCTTGCAAGGCCGGCACCGCCGCATAGGTCAACGCACCCAGCAGGCCCGTCAGCAGCACCATCCACGGCAATGACCGCGCCGATGCCCAAATCGCCAGCAGCACCACGGCCAGGCCAACCAGTACGATCATCACGCTGCGATCCGCACCCTTGCGGTCGGTCAGGCGCCCGCCCCAGATGTTGCCGATGGCTGCCATCACGCCGTAGCCCAGCATCAACAGACTTGCCGTGCTTTCGCTGATGCACGTCACTTGCAACAGGATTGGCGAAATATAGGTGTAGAGCGCGAATGACCCTGCATACGCCAACACGGTGATGCCGGCTCCGGCCAGCAGGCGCGGATTGAACATGGCTTTCAAGCCGTCCATCGCGTTGGCCTGCGCCGAGGTATCGTTCCGATCCCTCGGCATCAGAGCCAACAGACCCAGGAAGCCAATCGCTCCACTGGCGGCCACGGCCATGAAGATGACCTGCCAACTCAATACACTGCCCAGATAGGTACCGAGCGGTACTCCCAGAGCCAGGGCCAACGTCAAGCCGCCGAAGACCACGGCCACCGCCGCGCCTGCCCGATGCAGACCCACCAGTTGAGTTGCCACGCTGGAGGCTACGGCGAGAAATACCCCATGTCCCAGGCCCGACGCGAAACGGGCCACCAGCATGGGCGTCAGTGCATCGGACAGGCTGACTACTGCGTTGCCCAGCGTGAACAGCCCCATTGCCACCAACAATAGCCGCTTGCGCGGCCAGCGGGTCGCCAGCGCGGTCAGGCCCGGCGCACCAATTACGGCGCCCAGCGCATAAGCCGTAACTGCCATGCCGACCTGGCTTACGCTGGCATGCAGATCCGCGGAAATAGTAGACACCAGGCCGATGGTCACGAACTCAGTAAAGCCTAAGGCGAACGCGCAAAGCGCGAAGATGTAGATGACGAAAGGCATACGCGAGTTCATGGTTCAGGCTCGCTTCTCAGATGTCGTCGCCAATAGGGGCAGCATCGCTTCGGCGACGCCCTTGGCCGAAGCGGGGTTCTGGCCTGTCACCAGCCGCTCGCTCACCACCACCTGCGCCTGGAAGTTCGGCCCGGGCACATGGCGGGCACCGCGTTCCCGCAGGGCATCTGCCAACAGAAATGGCACCGTGTCGTACAGGCCGACCGCGCGTTCTTCGTCGTTGGTGAAGGCCGACACGTCTTTGCCCGCGACCAGATGGATGCCATCGGAGAGCCTGAGGTTCACCAGCCCGGCCGGGCCGTGGCAGACCGCCGCGACCACGCCGCCACGTTGGTAGATGCGCGAAGCGATGGCCGCCAGTTCGGCGTTGTCTGGGAAGTCCCACATCGTCGCGTGGCCGCCGGCGTAGAAGATCGCGGCATAGACGTCTGGATCGACCTGGGACGGCGCCAGCGTGGTTTCGGTGGCTCCGCGCAGCACCGCATCGTTCCAGAACGCGGCGTTGACCGGATCGTCCAAATCGAGTCCATCGACGTGCGTCTTGCCGCCCTTGGGGCTCACGAAATCGATCGAATAGCCAGCGTCGGCAAGCACGCAGTGCGGATGCGCGACCTCGGACAGGTAGAAACCGCCGGGCGCTGCGCCTTTTGCGTTGGGTGGCCCCTTGCGATCGTGGCTGGTCAGGACGAAAAGAATGCGTTGGGCCATCAGAGGCTCCTGCAAGCGAAGTAGGGAGCCCATTCTGGTTAATCGGGTATATCCTTTAAATGACCAAAATGGACAAACACTTTCCCGGGAATGATCCAAATGGCCTTGCGTAACCTTGATGACCTGGCGGTATTCGTGCATGTGGTGGAACGCCAGAGCTTTTCCGCCGCCGCACGCGACCTGCACCTCGCGCCCAAGACAGTCAGTAAGCAGATCGCCCGGTTGGAGCAAGCGCTGGGCACCACGCTATTCGAGCGCAACACCCGCAACCTGCGTATCAACGACGAAGGCCGTGCCATCGCCGAACGGGCGCGAGCCGCGCTGGCGGTGCTGGAAGAAATGCAGGAACTGGCGACTGGCGGCAGCCATGAACTGAGCGGCACCATTCGCCTGACGGCGCCCACGCCGTTCGGCCGCAAGTTCGTGGCCCCCGCGATCCACGACTTCTGCCGCCTGCATCCCAGGGTCGGTTTCGACCTGCGCCTGTCTGATCAGGTGCAGGATCTGTACAGCGGCGACCTCGACTTGGCGATCCGCATGGGCGAGCTAGCCGATTCGCGTTTGGTGGCGCGGCGCGTGGCCGACAACCGACGCATCTTGGCGGCGTCTCCTGCCTACCTGAAAGCGCATGGACAACCCGCGCTGCCGGAAGAACTGGAGCGGCACAACTGCCTAGTGTTCGCCTATCCGGGGTTGCTGCAAAGCACCTGGCCGCTGCGCAAGGGCCGCCGGGAGAAGCCTGTCGTAGTCAGCGGCACGCTGTGCAGTGACAGCGGTGACGTGCTGCATGCCTGGTGTCTGGCCGGGCTGGGTATCTCGCTGCGCGAAACCTGGGACATCCACGAGGAACTGCGTGACGGGCGACTGGTGCGCGTGTTGCCGGACTGGGAAGCTATGCCCTCGAAGATCAGTATCGTGCGGGCACGGCGAGAGCCAGTGCCGCGTCGGCTGACGGCATTCAGCGATTTTTTGTTTGATCGCTGGCAACCAGCACCGTGGGATCATTGATCTCATTCCCCGCTGCTGGCTGATCCCAAACATCTCTACCGGCTGCTGAGCTTCATAGAAAATATCGTTGAGCGTACCTTTACGCTTGATGTGCTCGAATCCGCTTGCCAAGGGTGCATGCCAGCGATAAGGATTTTGCCACGGGTGCAGGTTCTGGCTGAGGCGCTCGGACCTCTGCAACTCAAGATTCAGGTTCCAGGTGTGCGTGCGGAAGTATCGCCGACTCCCGCATCGCCTTCTCAAAGACTGATACCTCTTGCGCGCCTGATAGAACGATCTTGTCGTTGAAGACGAAGAGCGGGAGGCCGGCGGCCAAGAGCTTGGCATCGTGTTCATCTCGTGCAACTGAAGCCAGATGCCGTGCGTCGAAGCTGAACTCATGCAGGGCCAAACCCTGCCCTATGGCGAGCGCTGAGAGCACGCGTCTATCGAATATGTCTTTGCCTTCTGCCGTGCAGGCATGGAAAATTATTCCGATCAACTGCTGACGCTTTTCGAACGAATCGATGCTCTTGACCATGGCGTGGGCGTCCGTTGTGTCGCCAAACCGCATCTTGTCGAAGCGAAAGTCCAGCCCTTCCCGACTGCCGGTTTCTTTAACGGCCGCCATCAGTCGATCAGCAGCCGCAGCATTGCCCAACCTTCGGATAAGAGCCATCGTGAAGCCCTCCGCGGGTACGCCTTTAGCCATTCGATACGATCGGATATCAACCACAACCTCTATTTCACCCGCCAAGTTGCGCGCGGCCTCACCTATACGGTTTGTTGCGATCCTGCACCAGGGGCAGACAAAGTCTAACCAAACTACTACGCGTACGCTCTTCATGCATCTCTCTCTCGCAGCGTGAGCACCTACCGTCTTGCGAATCGCCTCCACCAACTAGATGGTAGATAAATCAAGGGGGAAAAGAAGCCGCCCTGTTAGGGGCGGCTTCGCCTCTTGCTTGGGAACGTATTAGGGTTGCTCAATGATCGAGAGAACAGCGGACTCGTCGAGAACTTGCTTCCCCTTAGTCGCCCAGTTGACGAAACTGGCTCCCTCCAGAAGGCTTAGGATCAGGAAAGCCTTCTGCTTGGCTCCCCGACCTGTCGGGATCTCTCCGTCGGCCATACCCTCTTCCAACGTCGTCCGAAGCCAATTCAACTGCAAATCGAAAAATCGCTGCGTGAGCTTTTGCAGCTCCACAGGCAGCACCTTCATTTCTGCGGCAAGTGCGCCACACATAGGAAGTAAACCGCGATTGCTACTTGCTTGGAACAGCGAAAAGTACGCAGCCACCTTATCGGCAACAGTTGAATGCTGCTGCTCGATACGTCGAAAACCGGAGCGCACCCGCTCGATATATTCCTCTACGATCGCGACACCGAGGTCCTCTTTCGTGGGGAAGTGGTGATGGATACTCGCCTTCCTGATGCCGATGTCCTCGGCCAGATCAGCATAGCTGAAGGCGGCGTACCCCTTAGTGCGCATCAGATTCTCAGCAGATCGTACCAGCGCTTCTCGCGTTCCAATTACCATGTCTATTCCTAATCGCCGTGATCACTCCGCGGCGGAAAACTCCTCGTAAGCGTCGAGGGCACGAGAAGAGTATACGTACGCCGCGCCCGCATTCAAGGCAATTGCTGTGCCCAACGCCGCGGCAACTTCCTCCTTAGTCGCACCGGCCTTCTTTGCCGCGACCGCGTGGGCTGCAATACAACCATCGCAACGCGTAGTGACAGCGACCGCCAGCGCAATCAGCTCATGGGTCTTGGCATCCAACACGCTGTCTTTCCGGGTCGCAACGTCCAGCTGGTGCAGAGCTCCCGCGACTGGCGCATTTGCCTTGGAGAATGCACCGACACGCTTGATCAGCGACACCAACTTACCGTTCCACTTCTTTTCCATATCTATCTGCCTTTTCGTAGTTAAGCGCACTTTTCAAGCGTTCTTACGAGCCGCCATGACACCGCCATCCACGTCCCACGTGGCGCCCGTGACCCAGGATGCCTTGTCCGAAAGCAGGAAGATGATCGCTTCAGCAACGTCCCGCGGCGTCCCGTTGCGGCCCAGTGGATGGAAGTTATTGAAGTCCTTCAATGCGCCATCCAGCTTCTCGGTAGGAATGAATCGCTCGAAAATTCGCGTCTCAACGATGGCCGGGCTTACGGAGTTAACGCGAATGTTGTGTTCCGCCAGTTCCGCGGCTACGTGCGTCGTAAGCGCGTCCAGGCCTCGCTTGGCCATGGAATAGGCGGATGCCGGAATTGACTGGACAGCTTGTCTGGCAGCAACGGCGGTCACATTAACGAACGAGCCGGGCCGCTTGCGGGCTACCAACGAGGCTGCCACCTGGCGCGTAATGAAAAATAGCGAACGATTCAAATCAAGAAAGCTGTCGTAGTCAGCCGGCGAATGCTCGAGAAACGCCTTGGGGTAGTAGATCCCCGCAGAGTTCACCAGCAGATCAATGTCATCGTGTTCCGCCGCCAATTTTTGAATGAGCGCTTTGACGCTTTCGAAATCGGAGAGGTTTGCCGTCAACGCCGCAGCCTTGCCTGCACCGGTGATCGCCTCAAGCTTCTGACGCGCTTCTTCCGCCTTTTCAGGGCGGCTACCCACGAGTACGACAGATCCGCCTTGTTCGGCGACCATGCGAGCGGATTCGAATCCAATTCCGCTCGTGCCACCGACCGCCAAAAGCTTGCGGCCCTCAAATTGTTTGGTTTCCATATCACGTCCTTTCAAGAGTGTTTTCCCTACCAACTAGTAGGCAGGTTAAATGGACGGATTTCTGTTGTCAAGAGGTATCGCAACAACGCGACAAGGGATGCGTGCGGCAGTGAAGCCGATGTTCTGAACGCATCAACGCATGCGTTTGGCACAAGGTTTCGCGATGTGAATTGAACATTGGACGCCTAGAAACCCCGCCTTCTATCCTGCAAGCATCCCTTCAAGCACCACCTTTGAGTGAAGCATCCAAACATGACTCTCTCCGCGCACGGCATCTACACCGCACTCGTCACCCCGTTTACGAAAGCGGACACGTTTGACGAGCCCGCCTTCCGCAGGCTCATCGACTTCCAAATCGAGTCCGGCATTTCCGGCCTGCTCGTCGTCGGAGGCGCTGGCGAGTATGTGAGCCTTACACCTTCGGAGCGCAAGCGAGTTGTTGAAGTTGCTGTAGAGCATGTGAAGGGACGCGTTCCCGTGGTCGTGGGCGCCCTGTCGCCAGGAACAAGGGAGGTGCAAGATGTGGTCCGCCACGCGGCCGACGCAGGCGCTAACGCGGCTCTTGTTCTGCCCCCCTATTACGTCAAAACCACCGCCGCGGGGATTTTTGAGCATTTCTCGCGCGTAGCGGACACCGCGCCAATCTCGATCGTTGCCTATAACAACCCTGGCAGGACAGGCGTCAATCTGGATATCTCGGCGCTGGAGAAAATTGCGACGCTTCCTTCGGTTGTGGCGCTGAAAGAGTGCGAGCGCGACTTAGCCGTCGTCGCAGCGAAGATTCGCGCGTTGGGACAGAGGATGGATGTGCTTTCCGGGGACGATGACCTCGGATTCCCGACTTTTTTACTTGGTAGCCCCGGCGGCATCTTCATGTCGTCCAATATCATCCCGGCCGAGCATGTTGAACTGTTCAACACCGTGGCACAGGAAAACGTGACGCACGCTCGGAGCATTCATTACGCGATCCTCCCGCTTATCGAGGCGCTGTACACCGCTAACCACCCTGCGCCGTTGAAGGACGCCATGGCGCTGATCGGGCATCCCGTCGGGCCTGCAAGGTCGCCGTTGCAAGGAGCGTCGGCCGAAACGCTAGATCGCGTTGCTGCTGCCTTGGTGCATATCTCTGCCAGTATTCACGCATAGGTCCATCAGGGCAGACGCTGCCACTCCTGGCTAGGCAGCGCTACAATTGCGCGGTCGCTGTGACGGAACCTTCGTCGCAGTGCCGCGCTGCCCTTGCCCAGGAGCTTTACCGTGGACACCAGATGGCTTCAAGACTTTCTCGTGCTGGCTGAAGTCAAGAGCTTCACAAAAGCTGCCGATATCCGAAATCTTTCGCAGGCCGCTTTCAGTAGGCGCATCCAGGCAATTGAGCAATGGCTCGGTACACAGTTGATCGACCGAAACGCATTCCCCACCGCTCTGACTGCGGCGGGCGAGCGATTTCGCGAGACCGCGACGGACGTCGTCAACAGGCTTGCCGCGTCGCGCTCACAGCTTCGATCCAGCTCTGACCGCAACCATGTCCGAATTGCACTGCCGCATGCGCTGGCCACTACCCGCCTGCACGAATGGTGGAAGATCTGGTCGAAGGGGCATGACCTCAGTTGCAGCCTTGAGCTGGGCAACATACACGACACCGTGTCATCACTTACCAGCGGTTCCGCAGACTTACTCGTCTGTTTCGAACACACGGAACTACCCATCCGATTGCGTGAAGACCGCTACGAGAAACTCCATCTTGGCACCGAGCGCGTGAAGCCCTACGCGTCGCCTCTTGAAGTCGATGCCGGTCGCATCGCCTTCCCCGGCGATGACGATCTACCCGTGCCCCTGCTCACCTATTCACCGACCACCTTGTTTTCACGAGTGGTGGAAATCTCGAAACGGGACAATCCTTCAATCACGGGCTACTCGGTCTTCGAATCGGAGTCCTCCGACGTGCTGGGGGACCTTGCTTCCAGCGGATATGGCGTTGTCTGGCTTGCCGACAGCTCATTTCGGCAGGGCCGCGAATGGAACCTCGTGCCGGTTGGAGCAGGAAGATGGGACGTGCAAATATCCATCAATGCCTATAAAGCGCGAGACACTCGCCGGCCTGGACTTGAAGACCTTTGGAACGCGATTCGGAACTCAAGCGCAGTAACCGCTTAAGGCTAAGGGCGGGTACTCACGGCGGCCAAGATGGACTCGAAGGTGTCGTTCGTTTGGCGTATGGAAGATGTCGACGTCGGGTCGATCCACAGATAGCTGTAGTAGTACATGCCTAACAATGCCTTCAGTCGAAAACGGGAATATGGAACGAAGACGCCAGTCTTCTCTCCCTCAATTAAGGTTTCCTTCCAGATCCGCTCGTAGGCAGCATGTAGCGCAAGAATCCCCTGGCGCCGGTCCTCAGCCAGGGAAATCGTCTCGCGAAAGCACACGGCAAGTTCGTCTCGATGCGCACCGATCACCGAGATAAGCTCGCTGCCCAATCTACGCAACCGCAGAGCGGGATCAGGCTCCTCTGCTTTGGAGAGCTTCGCCAGGTGCAGCAGCTTCGTCATGTACTGGCGACAGATCTCTTCCAGCAGATCATCTTTGCTAGTGAAGTAGTGATAGAAGGCACCCCGGCTCAGCTCAAGGGCGGCGCACAGCTCATTCATTCCGACCGCGTGAAATCCCCGCCTTGCGTACAGGGCGGCAGCGCCCTTGAGGATGCGGTCGCGATTAGCAGGATGTTCGTCAGTTTTTTTGCTGGTCACTGCCTATTTCACCCATGTTAGACGTGAGAAAGATAAGGCAATTGTATCTTCCGCAGTACTAGGCTCCATTTTCAATTCCCTGTATGCTTGTCAAAAAACAGACCGACCGATCGGTCTGCTCCACCAAGCAACCATGACGGCTGCACGAAAGCACCAGTGGGAGGAAGCATGGACAGTTCCGAAGAAGAGAAAAAGGACGCACTTAATCCATTCGTTGGCGGGGCGGGTGGCCGACGGCAGTTCCTGACCCGGGGCACCGCTATAGCAACATCCTTGGCAACGCTAGGGTTAGCAGACTCGGCTTTGGCACAAACGGCACCATCAATTACGGCAGCACCCGCCAACGACAACCTGCCACCCAATGTGCCGAAATGGACCAAGTCGCTGGGCGCACCTACTGCAACGCCTTACGGCGTACCTTCAAAATTCGAGACCAAGGCAATAAGAAACTTGTACCCCGGGCTGAAAGAGCCGATGTCCGCCTACAGCACCACGCCTTTGCAGGAGCTGGACGGCATCATCACCCCTAACGGTCTGTTCTATGAGCGACATCACGCGGGCGTGCCGGAGATCGACCCGCAACAGCACCGGTTGATGATTCACGGTCTGGTTAAGAATTCCATGATCTTTGACATGGCGGAACTGCGGCAGTTTCCTAGTGAAAGCCAAATCTACTTTTTAGAATGCTCAGGCAATCCCAGTTTTCTGCCGCCGTACGGAAAAACCGCCGCTGAAGTCACTGGTTTGGTCAGCTGCGCGCAATGGACGGGCGTGCGTCTGAAAACGCTGCTGGATCACGCGGGGCTTGATCCAAGGGCAAAGTGGATTGTGGCCGAAGGCGCCGACGGGGCGGGCATGACGCGAAGCATCCCCATAGAGAAGTGCCTGGATGATGTGCTCGTGGCCTTTAGTCAAAACGGCGAACGGTTGCGGCCCGAACAGGGCTACCCGATAAGGCTATTCGTGCCAGGCTTTGAGGGAAACATGAGCATTAAATGGCTCAGGCGTCTGCATGTCACTGATCAGCCCGGGCACACAAGGGAAGAAACCGCCAAGTACACCGACCTGATGGCTGATGGGCGAGCGCGAGAGTTTTCCTTCGTGATGGAGTGCAAGTCCATCATCACATTTCCCTCCGGCACACAACGGTTGACGCGCAAAGGAACGCACGAGATGCGCGGCATCGCCTGGAGCGGCCGGGGCAAGATCACGGGTGTCGATGTCTCGATCGACGGGGGCAATAACTGGTCCACTGCAATCTTGCAAGAGCCAGTCCTATCCAAGGCGCTTACTTCGTTTCGGGCGCCGTTCGACTGGGATGGAAAGGAACTGATGCTGATGAGCAGGGCAATCGACGAGACTGGCTATGTACAGCCAACGTTAGCTCAACTCATCGCGGTGCGAGGAAAGTTCTCCTTCTACCACAACAATGCAATACAACCCTGGCGCATTTCCGCAAGCGGGGAGGTCACAAATGGCCGCGCATAATGCAATCACAAGCATCGTCGCCCTTTGTGTGAGCGCGCTAATCGCGCCCGCTTTTGGACAGGACAGCTTAGAGGGCCTGGGTCGACACCTCACCAAAGAAGAACTTGCAGGTTGGAACATCGACATCCTGCCTGACGGCACGGGTTTGCCTCCGGGCCAAGGAACGGTTCTGCAAGGCCAAGCCGTATACCAGGCGCAATGCCTGGCGTGCCATGGAGCAAATCTTGAAGGCGGTCTTGGGCCAGCTTTGGCCGGCGGCGTCGGCAGTTTGACGACCGACAAGCCGCTCAAGACGATCGGCAGCTATTGGCCATATTCCACCACACTGTTCGACTACATCCGCCGCGCGATGCCGTTCCAGGCGCCTCAATCACTTTCAAATGAAGACGTATACAGCGTCACAGCATATCTGTTGCACAAGAACGATATCCTGCCCGCGACGGCAACGCTGGGCGCCGGCAACCTGGCCAGCATCAAGATGCCTAACCGCGGCAATTTCTATGTCGACGACCGCCCAGACGTCAAAGTGGACAGATGCATGACGGACTGCCTTTCCAAATAGAACCGCCACCATTGCTTCACACGACGCATCATTTGCACACGACACCCCAAGTCAAGAGGATTGCCACAGTGAGTATCAACGCCGCCATGTCAGCAAGGGAACTTCAGAACGTAGTTGAGCAATACGATTTTGATGAAGTCGTCGACCGCAAGAATAGCAACTCGATGAAGTGGGGAGGGATGCAGCAATTCTTGTCTGAGGATGAAGCCAAGACCGAGCCGCTACCCATGTGGGTTGCCGACTCAGACTTCAAAGCGCCCAGGCCTGTGCTGGACGCCCTGCACCAGGCGGTCGAACATGGCGTGTTCGGCTACCCCAATGGCGCCCCGAGGTCATATCTTGAGGCAGTCATCAACTGGCAGGGCAAACGATTTGGTTGGAATGTGGAGACGGGATGGATCGTTCAAACGCCGGGCATCATCACGTCGATAAAGATCGCCGTACAGGCCTTTTCTGCGCCCGGCGATTCGGTGCTTATCCAGCCGCCGGTTTACGCGCATTTCCATGACGACGTGCTGCTTAACGGGCGCCTGCTCACTTATGCCCCGCTGAGTCGCTCAGATTCCGGATACGTGTTCGACGAGAAAGTCTTTGAAGCCGCAATCCAGGACAACACAAAGATATTTATCCTAAGTAATCCACACAATCCTACCGGAAATGTGTGGAGCGAAGCCGACCTCCGTACGATGGGAGAGATTTGCTTGCGGCGTGGGGTGCTGGTGATCGCTGACGAAATCCATCAAGACTTGATCATGAATCCCGCCAAGGCCCACACGCCGTTTGCGTCGCTGAGTCCCGCCTTTGCCCAACAGAGCATTACCTGCACCGCGCCCAGCAAGACCTTCAACCTCCCGGGCCTGCAAAGCGCAAATCTGTTCATACCGAATGCCAAGCTGCGGGCTGAATTCATCAGGCAATACGATCGGAATATGTTTCCGCTGGTCAACACGCTTGGCATGGTTGCCGCTGAAGCGGCCTATACGCACGGCGAACCCTGGCTTGAACAGATGCTCGCGTACGTCCGCCGCAATCAGCAGCACTTTGCACATCAGGTCAACAACTCAACCTCGAAGGTCAAGGTGCTGCCTGCGGATTCCCTTTATCTAGCGTGGATGGACTGCCGGGAGACAGGCATGACAGCCGAAGAACTGAACAGGTACATGCTGATCAAGGCAAGGCTGTGGTTGGACAAGGGGCAAAAGTTCGGCGTTGAAGGGCATGGCTATATGCGCGTAAACCTCGGGTGCCCACGTTCTACTGTCGACGAGGCAATCAGACGTTTGAAATCCGCGCTGGAAAGCCTCTAGGTGCTTCGAGCAGCGTCACAACGTCGCGAGCCTGAGGTTTGCGCGGGACAGATCCGAAATCTTGCTGCATCCCATCAGCTTCATGCCCCGTTCAATTTCATTACGAAGCACGCCAAGCGCACGCTCGACGCCCGCCTGCCCTGCCGCCGCCAAGGGGAAGAGGTAGTACCGTCCGATTCCGACAGCCTTGGCCCCCATGGACAAGGCTTTCAGCACGTGCGTACCTCGCTGAATTCCGCCATCCATCATGATGTCGATTTCGCCTCCGACCGCATCCAAGATCTCTGCGAGTTGGTCGAACGCCGTGCGCGATCCATCCAGCTGCCGTCCCCCGTGGTTGGACAAAATTATCCCGGTACAACCGATATCCACGGCACGCCTGGCATCAGCCGCGGACATGATCCCTTTGAGGCAAAAAGGCCCTGCCCATTCAGTCACCATATCCGCGACGTCATCCCATGTCATTGAAGGATCCAGCATGTCGGTAAAGTAGCGGCCGATCGACATTGCGCCCTTGCCCATGTCGACATGGCCATCCAACTGCGGCAAGCGGAAGCGTTCATGAAGCAAGTAGTTCATGGCCCAGGCGGGTTTTGCCGCGAATTGCGAAATGCCGGCCAAGTTCAGCTTGAAAGGTATGGAGAAGCCGGTGCGCAAGTCGCGTTCGCGATTGCCTCCCGTAATACTGTCCACGGTCAGCATCATGACGTTAACGCCAGCCTCTTTTGCCCGTAACATCATCGCCCGATTTAGCGCGCGGTCTTTGTGGAAATAGAACTGGTACACCTGGGGACCACTATGGCGTTTCCGAATTTCTTCAAGACTCGCCGTTCCCAGCGAGGAAACGCCGAACATGGTTCCAAACTTTGAGGCGGCAGCGGCGACGGCGAACTCGCCGGTGTGGTGGAACAAACGTTGCAACGCGGTCGGCGAGCAATACACCGGCATGTCAATTGACTGGCCCATTATTTGGACCGACAGATCCACATCCCTCACGCCACGGAGAACGTTGGGGACCAAGTCAAAGCGATCGAAGGACGCACTGTTACGGCGCAACGTAGCCTCGTCGTCTGCCCCTCCGTCGATGTAGTTGAAAATCGGGCCGGGTAGACGACGCTGGGCCAGCGTCCGGAAGTCGTGATAGTTGTGGCAATGCTGCAAACGCATCGTTGTTTTCCAAGAGAGCATGCGCGGCCGCGCTCACCCGCGGCCGCGCACATACCGACAATTTGCAATCAGCTCGTTCAGTGACTCTGGATGTAAACCGCGTGCGTTTCCATGTACTCGTACAACCCATGCTTGCCGTCCGCGCCACCGATCCCCGACTTCCGGCGACCCGCATGGAAGCCCTGCATCGCTTCGAAGTGCTCCCGGTTCACATAGGTCTCACCAAATTTCAGATCCCGGCAAGCGCGAAGGGCTGCATCAATGTCCTGCGTGAAGATGGACGAGGTCAGCCCGTACTCGGAATCGTTAGAAAAGTGAATGGCTTCGTCCAGACTGTCGACCACTTGAATGGGCAGTACCGGACCGAACGTTTCCTTGCGCATGATGTCCATCTCATGGTGGCAATCCACCAAGACCGTGGGCTCATAGTGAAAGCCTTTGCCTCGGTCCGCAACGCTTCCTCCCACTACCAACTTTGCACCCTGGTTGACGGCAAGGTCCACAGCCCCCTTCACCTTTTCCAGCCCCGTCGTGGCTCATGTGGGGCGCAATGCCGGCCTTTTACTGCGAACTTTTTCCTGAACAGCTGCGCTACACAGGGATCTCCCTCGGCAGTCAAGCCGCCACCATCATTGGCGGACTTGTTCCCTTGTTCGCGACTGCAGTCCTGCCTACGTACGGCACATGGCCGATCTCTGCGTTGGTCGCGGTTTCAGCAGCGCTGGAACTATGGTCTCTGATGCGCGTGGCTTCCGATCGCGCCGTTCGCCATAGGTTCGCGCAAGCGCGTGTCTGACGCTTGCCCTGAATGAGCGGGTTGGGGCGCTACGGCTCAGGCCATGCGTAGCGCCTCAACGCATTTTGATGGTTTCCCTGCGGCCGACCTAGCGAATGTCATCTAGCTCTCTTCTCGCGTTTCTCCTGGTCATCGCCATCGCCAGTTACCTGCAGGCGCTGACTGGATTCGCGCTGGGCTTGTTCGCCTTGGGCGGCGTCATCGCATTGAATATCAGTTCAATCGCCACGGCATCGATGGTCATTAATGTGCTGATGGTCGTGAACGTCACCCTTGCCCTGCGCGGATATTGGTCAGAGATTCACAAGCGCCTGTTTTGGTTGACGCTAGCGGGCTTGATTCCCGGCGCCTTTCTGGGCATCTTCCTGCTTCAACATCTGGAAGACCGCTACGCTGATTTGCTGCAAATGATCTTGGGCATCCTAATCCTGGTGGCTGGAGCGACCATGGCCATGCTTGCACAAGTTCGACCGGTCATCTCCAGCGCCCCGGGTTTTGTGCTGACGGGGATCCTGGGTGGAGTATGCGGCGGCATGTACAGCATTCCCGGACCGCCGGTTGTGTACCTGTTCTATCGCCAACCGTTACCTCTGGACACCGTTAGGTCTACCCTTCTGGCGGCGTTCGGCACGTTGTCCGTTGTCCGACTCATCTTGCTAACCATGCAGGGCGAAGTCACAGCGGACGTGCTCGAGCTTTCCATGTTTGCAGTGCCGGTCGTTATCGTCGTGACAGCATTGGCACCCTACATGCCGCTGCGCGTTCCAGATCAAGCCGTTAGACGCATCGCGTTCGTGCTGCTGGGACTCTTGGGCTTGGCCATCGTCGGCAGTGCTGGACTGAGGTAGCGCGGTCAGTAAAAGCCCCATTTGTGCCCCACTACGCGCTACGCTATAAGTCAATATTGCGGCTTGCGCGCGTCCTGAGCCTTGACCAAAAGGCCATGCAGCCGCGTTTAGCACTATCTCGGGCATGGAGACACTATGGCGCCGACCACCACTTACCGGGAACGCCCTTCGTTTACATCGGAAGACCTCACGGCAGACGGGTTGGCCGCGGCGATTGCGGCCGATCACGCTTTGATCGGTTACGCCGTTGCTTCCGTCGAAAATACATACGAATTGGTGGAGGGGTCCGGTAGCGCGGTCGCTGTCGTGAACCGGGACGGAACGATCCTGTTTTCACGCAGCGATCCTGGCCTTTGCGACATCGAGGGGCGGTCCATCTTCGAGCCTGGCACGTGCTGGCGTGAATCCTGTAGAGGCACTAATGCAATAAGCTGCGCGCTATCGCAACGCGAAGGCGTCTGTATCCGTGGCGAAGACCACCAGACGTCGGACTATCACGAGTACTGTACCTTTGCAGCGCCGATTTTCGGCGCGCAAGGTGAAGTCGTTGGTTTACTCGCCGTGCTGACCAAGTGCGGCGCCGCGCAGTTGCATACGCTTGGATTCATCAAAACGATCGCTATCTTGGTCGAGAACCGCATGTTGGCCGGCGAAATGCCTGACCGGTTGACGCTGTTTTTCCACACCAATCCCAGCAACGTGGGGACCATCAAGCAGTGCATCGCGGCCTTCGACGCGCAAGGCATTCTAGTGGGAACGAACTCGACAGCTCGGTCATTTTTCAAGATCGTGAGTCCGCACACGCAGCTCACATTCGGCATGCTGTTCAGTCTGCCGTTCCAAGACCTGAAAAAAATGTGGACGCAAGAACGCACCGATTCGTTTTCCCTTTCGTTGTGGGACGGTCGTTCGGTCAATGTTGCACTCAATCGAAGGGTGTGCACGGCGCACGGGCCGGGAGTGAAAGATAAGAACGCGTCCGAACATGAGGGCAACCCAGTCCGAGCGCCTGGCAGGGCCAAAAAGCTCGAGTTTTCCGAACTTCTCTTGGAAGACCTGGACATCGGGGACGCGCAAGTACACCGCGCCATCGAAAAGGCGTCGCGGATCATAGGCCTTGATCTTCCCCTGATGGTTGAAGGCGAGTCCGGCGTCGGCAAAGAGATGTTCACGCGGGCATTCCACAATAGCGGCCCCCGACGCGCAGGCCCCTTTGTCGCAGTCAATTGCGCTGCGATTCCCGAGCAGCTCATCGAGTCTGAACTCTTCGGATACGAAGAAGGTGCGTTCACCGGCGCACGACGACGCGGTCAACAGGGACGGATAGCCCAGGCCAACGGAGGAACACTGTTCCTCGATGAAATTGGAGATATGCCGCTGCCGCTCCAAGGACGTCTGTTGAGAGTCCTACAAGATCGTCAGGTATTTCCTCTGGGCAGCGGACGTGCCGTGCCTGTGAACTTCTCGATCATCTGCGCCACCCACAGAGACTTGAAGCAGGAAATTCGAGAACACCGGTTTCGGGAAGATCTCTATTACCGTCTTAACGGACTGAGAATTGTGCTTCCGGCCTTGCGCATGCGCACGGATCTCTTTGAACTTGTCCAGCTGTTGGCAGCGGCCGAGGGAAATGGTCGTGAAGTCACGGTTTCCGATGATGTGATGGAGATATTCAGAAAGGCCACGTGGCCAGGAAACATCCGGCAGCTGCAGATGACACTACGCACGGCGATTGCACTTGCAGCGGGCGCCGATGTCGTACGCAAGGAACATTTGCCCGACGAATTTCTTTCGGAGACGTTGACTGGAGCGCACAAGATTGACGTTGTGATGCCCGCGGCTGAGTCGAGCCCGATGATGGGCGATGGTAGTTTGGCCAAGGTTCAGTCCCTGGCGATCCGACGGGCTGTCGAGCAGGCAAACGGCAATATTTCAGAGGCTGCGCGGATATTGGGTGTGAATCGGAAGACCATATATAGAAGGATGGCGATTCCCGACGGCGAGTGATGCGCCCAGAAACTGTTGCGCGGCGCGTCTTGCGGTCCGAGTTCATTGCCTGTGCATTCTTTCCTGGAAAACCCTTGAACTCGGGCGGCGCTTTGTTCCCTTACGTCAAGTGAGATCCTAGGTCCCATACCGTCACCCACGCTTCGAACGGCAGTAGGCCAAAACAAAGCGGTTGAAGAACTGCCGCTCTCGGCCAACTCCGGCCGTTCGGCCGTGCTGCGACGATCGTCGACAATAGGGGTTTCAATCGAAAATTAACTCGAGAAGCTATGCCAGTTTATGAAATGCGCAGTGACACGATTCGGCCTTTACAGGAAGTCACGTTTTCTAGCCTCGGTTTGCATGAGCGGGCCGACATTCAGCGCCTTTTACGCGAATGCATCGACGTCATCTCACCGGACACGTTGGTTATTTCTGAAGAATTCAATAGTTGGTCTGAAGGCAACCGGCGAATCGATCTGCTCGGGGTCCACAAGACGGGCGATCTGGTGGTTATTGAGCTAAAGCGAGACGATGCAGGCCACATGGAACTACAAGCGCTCCGCTACGCTGCGATGGTGTCAACAATGACACTTGCGCAGGCTATTGACACGTACCAGACCTATCTGAGCTCCCGTGGGATTCCTGGCGACGGAGCCGAACGGAAGATTGCCGACTTTCTTGAAATCGACGCGAAATTCGGCGAATCCGTGCGCATAGTTTTGGCTGCGTCGACGTTCCACAAGGAGATCACATCGACCGTCCTTTGGCTCAACGATAGGGGCCTCAACATTTCATGCGCCCGACTGACGCCATACAGCAATGACGGCAAGGTCTTCCTCGACGTCGATCGCTTTATACCGCTACCAGGAGCGGAGGAGTATCAAATCGCTGTCAGAAACAAGGTGGCTGTTGAAAGAATAGCTGAAAGCGAGCGGGTTGCACGCAATCTCGCAAAGTACTCTCTTCACACATCGTTCAAAGACTTCGATTCCTTGAGTAAACGAGATTTAATCTTTAACGTTGTGAAGATCGCGCTCGAATTGAACGTTGGGGTTCAGCAGATTCAAGAAGCAATACCCTGGAAGCGGGACCTCTTCGTGTCTGCGAAAGGCTCGCTTCCGATAGATGAATTCCTCCGACAGGAAGGGCCAAGGGCTACAGCTGC